>JAHJIQ010000072.1 GCA_018823285.1 Pseudomonadota bacterium | reverse complement strand
CTCCGTCTTCATCACTCAAAAAACAGAGCCCGTCCCGAGGACCGGAAAAACTTCTTTTCTAACCAAACTCGCAGCCGCTGTCAACCGCTTTCCGCTGCCCGTTCGGAGCGACCAATATAGAGCCTTTCAGTTTTTTGTCAATAAAAAGAAACGGCTTCCTGAAAAAATTATCTCACGGGCCCCGCCAGATGGTCAAACAGGAAAGTGAAAAGTTATTCGGCGCCCTTTCTGTTAATGGCGGCAGCCACGCAGGCAGCGCCAAAGCCGTTGTCAATGTTGACCACGGCAACCCCCGGTGCACAACTGTTCAGCATTCCAAGAAGGGCGGCAATCCCGCCAAAAGATGTTCCATAACCGATGCTGGTGGGCACAGCAATCACCGGCTTGTCGACCAATCCGCCCACCACGCTGGGCAAGGCGCCTTCCATACCGGCTACAACAACTATCACCACCGCTCTCTCCAGAAGTTCCCGCCCGGCCAGGAGCCTGTGAATGCCGGCGACACCGACATCATAGAGTCTTTCAACCCGATTCCCCATACACCAGGCGGTGATTGCAACCTCCTCGGCAACCGGGACATCAGAGGTCCCCGCGGAAATCACCGCGATCACCCCACGCCCGGCATCCTCAGGGATTTCCTGTTCATTACCGACAATGATCCGCGCCTCAGGATAGTATTTCACCCCGGAAAGAGCGTTACAGACAACGGCTGCTTTTTCCGTGTCGACCCTGGTTGCCATGGCGACCTGTGAGTGAACCATCATCTTTTCCATGATTGAGATGATCTGGTCGGCCGTTTTGCCTTCACCATAAACAACTTCAGGCAATCCTGTTCGTAAACGGCGATGATGATCAATGCAGGCAAAACCCAGGGATTCCCCGGGCATGTGCTTCAGAGTTAACATGGCCTCAGCAATATCACAGCTGCCGTCACGCACTTTTTCCAGAAGTTCCTGTAATTTCATATTATTCATCGAAAGCCCTGCAGATCTGTTTCCCAAAAAATAAACACAGCCATATAATAGTATTGTATATAGTCATATGAGACAGTAAGCACTGTTAAATTATACCCTGTGATTCCGCGCCACAGAATCATACTTCACATAAAAATTGAATCAATAGATTATAACCCATGACGACTACGACCTGGCAGAAACTTGAAATTGAGTGCGCCTTTGAGATGAGCGAAAACATAGCCACCTACTTCAACGACCTCACCGGCTGCGGTGTCGAAATCCGCGATCACGAAACCGGCAGGAGCGATGTTGCGGTGATTGTCGCCTATCTTGACAGCGAGGCCCTGTCACTTCAACACTCCCTGACCGCAGCCCGTTGCTATCTGCAGGACCTCGCCGATCTATTCCCCGAACATCCAAGCCCTATTTTAAGGCAGGCTCCTGTTGCCGACGAAGATTGGGGCCGGAAATGGAAGGAAAATTTCAAGCCATTCAAGCTGACCGATACGCTGGTGATAAAACCAACCTGGGAATCCTACTCTCCGAAAAATGGCGAAAAAATCATTGAGATCGATCCCGGCATGGCTTTCGGAACAGGCCTTCACGCCAGCACCAGACTTGCGGCATCCCTCATCGAAGAGCACATCACCTCCCGGGAATCTCTACCGGAAAGGGTCCTTGATATCGGCACCGGCACCGGCATTCTGGCCATATGCTGCGCCTGTCTCGGTTGCAAAAACGTCATCGCCATCGACAACGATCCCGATGCCGTTGCCGCTTCCGTTGAAAACATTTCGGCAAACAACCTGACCGAAAACATTGAAGCCGAAATTACCGGACTTGATTCACTTGAGGGACCTTTCGATCTTGTGATTGCCAACATCATTCACAATACACTGGTTGAAATGGCCCCGACCATAAACGGATTGCTCGCCCGAAACGGCTCCCTGATAATGGCCGGTATTCTGGCTGGAGATCAATCCCGAAATATTTCAGGAGTGTATGACCAGCTCGGGATCAGAACCGAATCCGAACGCATTTCAGGTGAATGGTCCGCGCTCCGTCTTCAGAAAACCATCCAACCCTCAACCCTGCCCGACGAATCAAAATGAGACGTTTCTTCATAGCCCCTTCCGAGATACATGATTCCGAAGGAATTATCCGCGGAGAGGAAGCCCGTCATATCCTCCAGGTCCTTCGCTTGAAACCCGGGAAAAAGATTGCCCTTTTCGATGGCACCGGAAATATTTACGATGCAGATATCACCTCCACCACAAAAAAAGAGGTCCTGGTTACAATCAGCTCCTCCCTGAAAGAGACGGAGCGCCCGCCATTCCTCCATCTTGGAATGGCCCTGCTGACCGGAAAAAAAATGGAACTGGTTGTTCAGAAAGCAACTGAACTCGGAGTAAAAACAATCCAGCCTTTTATCTCAAGATACAATACGGCACAGGAAATAACCGGCAACAAAGGGCAGCGGCTGCAAAAAATCTCGGCTGAAGCCTGCAAACAATGTGGCAGGCCGGTGCCACCGGTTATCAAGCCGTTGCTAAACTTCGACCAACTCATTGCCGACCCTGAAAACTCGGGTTTCAAAATTATCTTCTATGAAGATGAAAATAAAGTTGGTTTACGCGATATTGAGACAAATTTATCGGCAGCCAGACCGGATTCTGTTCTTTTCCTGACCGGCCCGGAGGGTGGCTTTACTCCTGACGAGGTGGAACTCGCCCGGCAGCACGGTTATACCTCGTCAAGTCTTGGGACTCTGGTGATGAGGGCAGAAACCGCAGCTATTTCCGGCGCGGCACTATTACAGTACTTACTTGGCAACCTGAACCCCGTTAAACATTAAAACCAGGCGGAGCCCTTTTAATTCGCCGCCCAAAATTGAATTTTACGACGATGGACATAACTCTCACAACCCCGGCCCTGCTGTTCCCGGCAATATCGCTGCTCCTTGTTGCCTATACGAACCGCTTTAACACGTTGGGCGGCCGGATCAGGACCTTGCATTCCCAATACAGGGTACACCCAGACCAGATTATTGCCGGCCAGATCAGCAGCCTGCGAAGACGCGTCATCCTGATCAGAAATATGCAGGCTTTTGGCGTGGCAAGCCTTTTTGCCTGTGTATTATGCCTTTTTGTTCTTTTCGCCGGCAAGATCCTGGCCGGTAAAATCATTTTCGCATGCAGCCTGGTCCTGATGATGCTCTCCCTGTTGATCTCTTTTCGGGAAATACTCCTTTCGGTGCAGGCACTGGATCTTGAATTGCAGGACATGCAGAAAGATTAGACATGGCAGTTTGATTTTTATACCCTTGATCAAGATTATTATTATCCGGAACGAATATGCGCGCAGTGGTACAGCGAGTGAGCGAAGCCTCGGTAACAGTAGACGATATGATCGTCGGCAATATTCTGGGTGGCCTGCTTGTTCTTCTGGGGGTTGAAGATACTGACACCGAAAGCGACAGTAATTATCTGGCAGATAAAACCGCCAGCCTCAGGATATTCCCCGACCAGGAGGACCGGATGAATCTCTCGGTTTCTGACATTGGCGGCGGCATCCTTGTTGTTTCTCAATTCACCCTGTTCGGCGACTGCCGCAAAGGCAGGCGACCCTCCTACAATAATGCGGCATCTCCGGAACTTGCCGAAAAATTGTACAATCACTTTGTCAACAGGTTGCGCACTCACGTCCCCAATGTTTCCACCGGGAAATTTCAGGCTATGATGCAGGTCGGTCTCATCAACGATGGCCCGGTAACCATTCTTCTTGACTCGAAAAAACTCTTTTAGCCATGAAAGAACACTGGTCCGCTGATTCGCAGGTAATTCATAAAACCTTTACCACCCTGATCAAGGGGAATCACCCCTTTTACATTTATCAACTCGGCCGCGACCATTTCACGGTTTACGCCAGAGAGATCTTCAACAAAAACGGGAATACCCTGGTGATGCTCTTTAAACCTGACGGTAATTGCATCAACCGTGAAAAATGCTTCATCACCTTTCAGCTTCCAGGTGAACCGATCTGCGGCTTCGATTGTGAACCTGTCCTTGAGACGGCGGAGCATATTGCGATCAATCTCCCGCAGGAAATATTCAAGGTCCAGAGGCGTAAACACAGCCGGGTAAACACCCCCGGCAACTCCAGAGCCATCTTTGCTTTCAGGGATCGGAAAAGACTCGTCAACTGCAGGGTGGAAGATTTTTCATTAATCGGAGCAAGACTCATCAGCGACTCATATGAAGACACCAGGAAAGGAGAGGTCCTTGAGCCGGTTAGCCTATCCCTGTATGCATTTGAAAACAGTCGGGAACAGCAGATCAATATTCCGGAAGCACGGGTGGCAAGAACCAGAGACCTGCCCAGGAACCGCACCGAGATCGGCATTTCCTTTGCCATTCCCCCTTCCGACCTTGATCTGCTGGACGCTGTTGAGATTTATCTGAAAATGCGGCGCAAAGAAGCGCATCGCGAATCTTCTCCAGCAACAAAAAATACGGTTTGATTCCCCAACAGAACTTCCATCTCTTCTTTGCCCCCCCATCAAGCTGAAGTCCCTACTCCCAGAAGGATCCCCGTATTCTCCCCGTATTTACTTCCCTCCCACCCTGTGAGATAATGAAATCAATAAAAGTCACCAGAAATTGTCTACCCATCCCCAAAAGAAGCTAGTGAAAGACCAATGGCAGATTCAAAATACAACCGTTCTCCCTGGGATATCGAGGAAAAACGCTTCACGCTGATAAACAGCACCTTTCAGATCAGAAACACCCTTGAGTTTGTCAAAAAAAAACACCGCCTTCTTACCCTGTGCGGTGAAGGGCTTGAAACTCCTCTGAAAAGTGTCATCCTGAAACTTTCCCACCAGACCCTCCAGATCGACAAACCTATCGACTGGCCGGGTTCCCCCGAAAGATTCAAAATTTTTTTCAGAGACCAGAACGACACCTGGAATTTCATGGTCTCCGATCTCTGTGAAAAAGAGATCTACCAGCTTTCTCTTTTCATCCCAGGCCATCTGCACAAACTGACGAGCCGATGGCACAAGCGGGTTGAAACCCCCTATGAAGCAAGAGCCAGGTTTCGTTACAACAACCAGTCATTTGCAGATCTGCAGATTTTAAACCTGAGTGCATCTGGAATGCTTGTCTGCAGCGGCTCTGAGACTGATCAGGCCGAGATAAATTCAACCGTGAACAACATCACCATCGACATTGATGATCCGAAACAGCCCTCTTCAACCATTATTGACCAGGGTATTGTCGTCCGATCATATCAGCATGATGATTCCGGCCGGGTCTGCCATGGCATAACTTTTATCCACAAAGATCAGGACTCTCTACAGAATCTTCACAGAATGCTTTTGTAATGTGCCGGCAGGGTGGAGTGCAAAGATGCCCGGCGAGCTGCATCTCGCCCGCTGATTCAACAGCTGCTGTCCTGTCGGAAGACGAACACAACTCCCGCCGAACCGCCATATTTCATCGAACTTTCAAACACCTAACACATATGCAGCACAACATTTCACTTGATTTTCTTCCCGGCAGTGTGAGATACTGTTTCTAGAAAGGGGTAATTTTTATTGAAATCGGGGATCAGGCATTAAATCAATAATGGATACTTCAATATTCGATCATTCACCATGGCTGGTGTCGGAGGAACGATTCCTCATCGCCAGGGATGAAAGAACCGTGATGTCGCTCCTCAAAGGCGCCAGGGACAGTCATGCCTTCCTTACACTCTGCAACAACAACCTTGATCTGCATTTTAAGAGCGTACTGATCAAGATTGATGCAAACACCCTGCAGATAGACAAACCTATTGAATGGAATGGGAAAAACAATGATTTCCAGATTTTTTTCCAGGATTCCTCCGGCTGCTGGAATATGATCAAGGCGGTCCTTGTCAGCGAGGGACTCTATGATCTGACGATCTCGTTGCCTGACCATCTTTATCGCCTGAAATGCAGGAGAAATACCAGAGTGGACAGTTTCGACGAAGCGACCGTCAGTTTTCTTGCCGACCACACCGCTTTGACCAATCTGCAGATCGTCAACCTGAGCAGGTCGGGCATGCTGGTTTGCACCAGAACAAACGGTGAGTGTTTGCCGGTGGATTCAATGATCAACAATATTCACATCACCCTGCCGGAAAAAAAATTCAAGGCATCTTCAACCCTGGTAAACCAGGGGCGCATTGTCCGTGCCTTTCAGTGCAGGGATTCACAACAGGCGTGTCATGCCATTTCTTTCCTCAGCGGTGAAACCCCGGCAGGAAGTGCGCTAAACAGCATCCTTCCCAAAGAGTGATCCATCTCCATATCACCCTCCGAGTATACGTCTCAATGTCTCACAGGCCCGCTTTCGCCCAGGGGCATAAAGCTTAAGTTGAGCGGCGTGCCTGCTTAACTTAACTCATCGGTACGAGCAGACAAGCAGCTTGACCTGGACATTATTTCGGCCTCAACTTCTGGGCCATCCACAGTTTCTTCATACTCTGCCGGATATTTTCATCAGGGATCGCCGAAGTCATTTTATCAAATTCAAGTGTCTCAATCGGATCTGGTTCTGCAGAAATTTTTTCGCGCAGATCAGTCGGGAGATCTGCTTTTCCTGGGGTAAAGAAGCTTGCCAGCTGAAAACGGATGTCCTCAATCATCACACCATGCAGCCTTGCATTGATCGATTCGAGCATCTCGGTCTTCTGAAAATGAAGCTGCTGCATCCAGACCGAATCAGAAACATCCACCCAGAGCACCGTGTTCCTCAAAAGTCTGGGGCTCGCATGGGATGCTATGAGCTGGCCGACCGCCTTTGTCCAGAAAGAAAACACACGGTGCCGCTCAAGTTTTTCCTGCCAGTTCCTGTTCTCACAGATATCCTTTACGATCTGGCCAAGGATGGAAATGGTTTGCTTGTCATTCATCATGAAATATCGGGTTATAAGCGGTCAGCTGCAAAATGTGGTCACACCGGGTAAACAGTACTTGCCCCGGCCCCAATAAACCAGTATAAAGGTTGCCACTCAAAAACAATTTTCACAAGCAGATAAAAAATAACTGTTTACAGGTAGATATATGGGATTTCGCTGCGGCATAGTCGGCCTGCCCAATGTTGGCAAATCGACAATTTTCAATGCCATGACCTCGGCCGGCATTGAATCGGCCAATTACCCCTTCTGCACTATTGAACCAAACGTCGGCATGGTGCCGGTCCGTGACAAACGGCTGGACATCCTCTCCGCGATCGCCAAAACCAAACGCACCGTAAATGCCCAGATGGAATTTGTCGATATCGCAGGTCTCGTCGCCGGCGCCAGCAAAGGTGAAGGCCTGGGCAACCAGTTCCTCGCCCATATCCGTCAGGTCGATGCAATCGCCCATGTGGTCCGCTGCTTTGAAGATTCTAACATTGTCCACGTCGAGGGTTCAATCGACCCGCTTCGCGACCGGGAAGTGATCAATACCGAACTGATCCTGGCTGATATGGACACGGTGAGCCGCAGAACCGACAAGACAGCGGGAAGAGCCCGTACCGGCGACAAGGAGGCCCAGGTGCAGCTGAAAGTGCTTGAAAAACTTGCAGCCCTTCTTGATAACGGTAAACCGGCAAGGCTTCTTGAGGTCGATGAAGGCGGCCGGTCTTTAATGAAAGAGCTCTGCCTGCTCACCGCCAAACCGGTCCTGTACGTTGCCAATGTACAGGAGGAGGATATTGCCACCGGCAATAAATGGGTAGAAGAGCTTGAAGCTGCAGCCAGTGAAGAAAACGCTCCGGTAGTTGTCATCTCGGGCGCCATCGAAGAAGAACTGAGCAGCCTGCCTGCCGATGAGCGGCAGGAGTTCCTAAACGACATGGGCATGGAGGAGTCGGGACTCAACCGGCTGGTCAAGGCCGGCTACAACATGCTCGGTTTGATAGACTACTTCACCGTCGGTGAAAAAGAGACCCGGGCATGGACCATCAGAAAAGGCGCAACCGCCCCTCAGGCGGCCGGCGTCATTCATACCGATTTTGAAAGGGGCTTTATCAGAGCCGAAGTCATCTCCTATGATGACTTCGTTGCCTGCGGCAGCGAGGCAAAAGCCAAAGAAAAAGGTCTGTGGCGCCTGGAAGGTAAAGATTACATTGTTCAGGATGGAGACTGTGTCAATTTTCGCTTCAACGTGTGACCGAAAATCCTCAGATGACGATCTCTGGTTCCGAAAATGAATTTATTTCGCTAACCTTACGTTCAGAAAACACAACGCGGTCTGAATCTGAACCGATTTCCCTGCTTGAGATCTTGCGTCAATTTATTTATAAACTCTAAAGCTCCTTTTCATCCACCTGAAAGATACACTCTCGACATACTGGTGCCTTTTATGCTCAAAAACAATAAAGAGAAACTGATCTGCCAGTCGGTAATCGGCGAGATAACCTCCCCACTCGGCGGCTTGAGCCCTTATCGAATTGATCCTGAAGGCAGATCCGGCATTTACCCGGGTGTTGGCGGAATCACTTACAACCTGCGAATCGGTGATCTGGCGACCGGACTCGTCGCCGACCATGTGGAACCGGGGGTCAGTATCAGTAATTTCACCCAATTTCAGGGGCAACCCGGCCCGAACCGAGCCCTCAATCAATTTTCCTGCGCCGGCAATGTCGCCACCGTTGTTTCCGGCGATGCCAAGGGAAAAACCGGCAGGGTAACCGGAAAGCACGGTGGCATCGAGCACGTTCTGGTTGACTTCGACAAGGATGTCCTTGAAAATCTGGTCATTGGCGACAAAATCCAGATCAAGGCCTGCGGTTGCGGTCTGGAACTGGAAGACTCCCCGGTAAAGGTGATGAACCTCGATCCGGGCCTGCTTGAAAAAATCGATATCACCATCCATGACGATGGCCGCCTTGAAGTCCCGGTGACCCACATTGTCCCGGCCCGGATCATGGGGTCCGGTATCGGCTCTTCCCATAGTCAGAGCGGAGATTACGACATTCAGCTTTTCGATGATGAAACGGTTGAAGAGTATCGTTTAAAGAATCTTCGCATCGGCGATTTTGTCGCCATCACCGATGCCGATGCTACTTATGGCCGGATCTACAAAACCGGCGGCGTGGTGATCGGCATCATCGTTCATTCCGACTGCGTTCTGGCCGGCCACGGCCCGGGGGCCATGGTGGTCATGAGTTCCAGAAACGGTCGCATTCACCCGAGAATTGACCCCCAGGCCAACCTGAAATATTACTTCAGCCAGATGTAACTTTATTCATCCAAAAAAAAGGACGGAACCTTGGATAACAGACAGAGACTGAAAGAAATCCTGCTTGAAAAATCATACCGGAAAGGCACCTTCAAACTTTCCTCCGGCAAAGAGTCCGATTTCTATATCGACGGCAAACAGACGACCCTCTCTGCGGAAGGGGCCTATCTCTGCGGCAAACTCATTTTTGAATTGCTTCAGGACAATCAAGTCCCGATTGAGGCGGTTGGCGGGATGACCCTGGGTGCAGACCCCCTGGTCACAGCCGTTTCCCTGGTGAGTTTTCTGGAACAGTCTCCGGTACCGGCCTTTATCGTCCGGAAAGAATCCAAGGGGCACGGCACCGGTCAGTATATCGAGGGGTTGAAAAACATGCCCGCCGGGGGCACGGTCGCCCTGCTGGAAGACGTTGTAACGACAGGCGGCACCCTGCTTCAGGTGATTGATCGCGTGGAAGCCCAGGGGTTTAAAGTGGGCCTGGTGGTGACCGTGGTTGACCGCCAGGAGGGCGGGGCCGAAGTTCTGGCTAAAAAAGGATACCCGCTGAAAGCCGTTTTTACCCGTGAGCAGTTATTGAGCTGAGAGGCCGTCTCCATTGATGAAATGCAAGCTGTGCGGAGGAAAAATGGAAGTCCTGCGGGCCTGCTGGAAGGTGCGGCTGAAATGCGTGAAATGCGGCAAGGAGTTTCACATCCATGAAGTCGCTGACCAGCTCGACGCTGAAACAGAGGCGCTCCTCGAACGTTACCCCTCGATTATTTACGACTGAACCTGCAAAGCGAAACACTGTTCGTTCAAAGAGGCGGAAAGTCTTTCTCCCTTCACCCTATCCGCCTCGGGTGTTTCAAAATTCCGGCTCACTCCGAACTGACAATCAGGTCGACACTGTTATGGCCGACTCCTTCAAGCCTGACTACATTTCCCTTCCATGAACCTGAAAGTTCACTCACATAGCCGGTCGAAAGCATGGTCAGATACAATTCTCCGCCGGTGGAACCTTTCTTCAGAACCAGATAGACGGTAGCGCCGCTGCCGGCAGGATAGCTTACCGGATCATCCGGGTTGGCCGCAATCGTCTCGTAAATGATCTTCTTCAATTCCAGGCTGACTCCGTTGGCAAGCACTACTTTCTCGCCATGCCTGAGCGTTATTTTTTCTTCAAATATTTTTTTCCCGAACATAAAACACCCCGAAAGCAGAAAAAATGAAATCAAGAGCGCCACGATGACAGACAGAAACGACAATCCGGATTTATTGAACATATTTTTCACCAGTCCAGTATTCATATTCCGGTGACGGCTCACCATTCCAACCGCAGGATATCGTCGAGCGGGCTTACCTTGGCAAGTTTTACCGTGATCATGTCGCCGGGCTCCACCCGGGCCCCCTGATTTGGCGGAAGATCCCCTTCCAGCAGAATGTCGGTCAATACCACCACGACTTTTCTCGGCCCCTTGTCAACCACCAGCGCCGGGAATCTTTCCCGGCCATCGGCTACAAGATACTTGAGCAGCCAGTAGCGATGCCGCAGCCGCCGCACCAGATTGGCCCTGCTGTTGAGCCTGGTGATGGAAGCGATAAATCCGTTCAGTTCGGATTTTGAAAACCGCATCCTCTCACCTTTCAGGATAGCCGAAAGCTGGTGCTGCATGACCAGATCGAAAAATCGCCTGATCGGTGAAGTCATGGTGGTGTATTGCACGGCCCCGACACAACTGTGGGGTTTGGGGGTGGTGGTGATCATTGCCGGTCGCAGATATTTCCGCTGCCGTAAATTGAGATACAACTCCCGGTGGAAACCCTCGCTCAACCGCCGGTGCGGAGCTTCCTGGCTGCGAAACAATCCCGGGACCTCCCGATCGGCCACATATGAGGCGCCAAGGGTGTTCGCGAGGACCATGAATTCGGCAATCAGCGCCCTGGCTCCGGAATCGGCATCGGCCAGGGTGACCCTGATTTCTCCATCCTCTGCGAAATCGATCAGCACATCGGGGATGGGCATCAGCAATGCGCCATTATCGATCCTGTTTTTTCTTAATACCTGCCCCAATCTGTCCAGGGGAGCGAGTTCAGGATCGTCAGCAAGCAGGGAGTTCGCCTCTTCATACGACAGCTGCCTGCGGACCCTGACCACCCCCCGGACGACCTTATATTCAAGCACCTCTCCAGCGGGTGTGAGAAGCGCAAGGACGCTGATTACCGGCCGGATCCGGTCTTTCACCAGACTGCAGGCCCCCTCTGAGAGCTCGGCAGGCAGCATGGGTATCTGACGATCGGCGAAATAGAGGGAGGTGCATCTTTTTTCGGCTTCCAGGAACAGGGGGCTGCGCGGTTTGACATAGCGTGACACATCGGCGACATGAATGCCGACCCGGAAGTTTTCCCCGATTTTTTCAATATGCAGGGCATCATCAAAATCCCGGGTCAACGCGCCATCAATGGTAATGAGCGGCAAATCGGTCAGATCCCGATACCCGTCGGCCAGAAGTTCATCAAGATCCGGTTCAATACAGGATGCAGCCTCGGCCTGAACTTCTTCGGGAAAATCCGTCGGCACCTCGAACCGTTCAAGATAGTAATTCTCATCCTGCTGCCAGAAACCTGCCTTGACAAGGAGGTGATAGGGATCATGATCGCCGTTGAATCCTGCCTGTTTCAGCAACTCACGAGCCAGGGCGCTGTCTTCGAAATCGTTTCCGTAGAGATAATAACCCCGGACCAGGTCAAGGATTCTCTTTCTCGCAGGATGATCATCAGTCGCCCCATCCCCCTTCTCAATGGCTAAAAGAATGGATCCTCCTTCCGCAAGAAACGTTTCGCTTTCCTTTTCTCGCTCGGCCCTTTCCCTAAGCTGCGCCACCACCTCCGGAGGATGGACGACGATCAGACCTTCCCGGAATTTGAAAAAGAAACGGTCGGCGAACACGGCACGTAAAAAAGCCGCGACCTGCTCTTCGGAGGGTTCTTCGCCAAAACACAGTCCGGCAAGGAAAAGGGGAGTAAAACTCTCCTGCCCCCCTTCACTCGCAAGCTCCCAGATGGCATCGAGATCAATCTCTTCAGAGAGCCGCTGCCGTTCATTGTTTACAGCCTGAAGCAGTCGCTGCACATCCTCCCGGCTCTCCCCACCATCGTAAGATTGCACGGTTTTGTGGAGAATCCTGGCCGCAGGCAGCTTGACCTCCCGTCCGTTCTGGTTCAGGACCCGCAATCGCTTGGGGTCATCCTCCATCACCAGAGCGCAGATAAATTTGCCATGCTCGATATATTCGACGATTCTGCCCGAGTGGGCCATAGTTGAATCCTGAGTTTGCTGTTATTTAAGAATCCAGTCCCTGAGCAGGCCGCGGTAAAACCGGCGGGAGTTCCGCCAGCCTCCCCTTTTACATTACAAACCGAACATCCAATATCCGACAAGGAATATCCACTGATGAAGGTATAAAATTACCGAGAGGGTGAAGGGGAAACTATTACCCGGAACCGGAAACTTCCGTTTTGAATCCTGCCTGCCCGGAAGGCTGATGGTCCTGGATCGCTTTCAAACAGGACATGTTTTCCAAAAAGAGTTTATCTAACAGGAAAGGTCCGGTTTGTCATCAATTAGCATGCCATGAACAGCGAAAGAGGCTATATTGACCGTCCGGCATAAACCATTTTGAAGAGAGACCCGTTATTCATGGCAGATCAGCAGAAAATAAAGTCCGGGGTGGTTGCCCTGGTCGGCCCGCCGAATGTCGGGAAATCCACCCTGCTCAATTCCCTTCTCGGACAGAAGATATCCATCGTCTCCCCGAAACCGCAGACCACCCGAAACCGCATTCTCGGCATCCTGAACGGCCCGGACCATCAGTTGTTGCTCCTCGACACACCCGGAGTGCACAAGGCCAGAAGCCCGCTGAATATCGAGATGGTCAGGATCGCCATGGAAACCCTCGACGAGGTTGATGCCATCCTTTTCATGATCGATGTCACCCTGCCTCTACCCACCCCGGCCAAAAATCCGGCCCATATCCTCCAGGGCACCAGACATCCGGCCATTCTCCTGCTCAACAAGATCGACCTGGTCCCCCCGGAGAAACTGCTGCCGATTCTTGAAGTCTATAAAGAGATTTTCCCCTTCAGGGCGATCATCCCGATCTCGGCCCTGCGGAATGACGGCTGTGAAATTCTTCTGCAGGAACTCCTGCCCCTGATCCCCGAAGGACCGAAACTCTACCCGGATGATATCCCGACCGATGCGACCGAGCGTTTTATTGTGGCGGAGATCATCCGGGAAAAGATCTTTCTTGAAACTCGAGATGAAGTCCCCTACTCGACTGCGGTGATCATTGACCGATTCAAGGAGGACGAGCAAAAAAAAATGGTGACCATCGATGCCACCATTCTTGTGGAACAGAACTCCCAGAAAGGGATCATCATCGGCAGGCAGGGATCAATGCTCGTTAAAATCGGCAGTACGGCCCGGCATGATATTGAAACCCTGTTGGGTCAGAAGGTCCTGTTGAAACTGTTTGTGAAAGTCGAGAAGAACTGGACGAAAAACCCGCGGATTCTCCAGGAGCTGGGTTTTTAAAGCAGGAATCACACGATAATGTCCACCGGCGACAATGGCTTTCCACTGCTTCTGCCGGGCTTTTGATCATCGCCCCGGCCGGTTCCGCTCTGATCGGAAACCTCTTCGGAGGTTTTTACCGCCCGGCTGCTTGCAAGGGCTGCCGCAGAAAGCTCCGCAACCACCGCCGGTCCGGCATCACCCGCCAGCCCGCCTCCTGAATCAGTTTTCCTTTCGGGTGGACCTGATTTCTCCCCCGGAACCTGTTCCCTTGTTACCGCATAAATGTTTGCCGCATTTGCCTTATCAACAATCATGAACCTCGCTCCTCAATATATGATTTCTTTGCCAGTGCAGTCTGAACAGCATCAACCAGGATCTTCAGTTGAAAAGGCTTTTCCACTGCCCCGCAAAATCCATACTCTTTACAACATACCATGACCGGATCTCTATATGATTATGGGCCAGGCCGATTTGCAAAGTCAATGCTTGACAATAAATCGGTCAGGCGTATTGAATCTGGAGGGGAAAAGTTATATAAAGCTTGATCGCAAGATGGCCGCTCCGGCGCCAGATGAATAACCGGACCCCCGAATCACCATCCCTTTCGGGTTGGCGGATGAGCGGATCGGGGTGCCATTGGAATTTCTTTTTTTTGTTTTTCAAGAATCGGAAGCACAATATTTTCAGGAGACAGCGCATGTCGGAAGTACGAGTCAGATTTCCACCGAGCCCTACCGGCTACCTGC
The DNA here is from genome assembly GCA_018823285.1 of Pseudomonadota bacterium. NCBI lineage: Bacteria > Pseudomonadati > Pseudomonadota > Pseudomonadota bacterium. The sequence continues at coordinate 66,538 of JAHJIQ010000072.1, read as the reverse complement.
ATATCGGCGGGGCGAGAACCGCGATCTACAACTGGCTGTTCGCGAAAAAGCATAACGGCAAGCTGATTCTGCGGATCGAGGATACCGATACCGAAAGATCCACCCAGGGCTCGATCGACGGGATTATCGAAGGGCTGGAATGGCTCGGGATCGACTGGGATGAGGGGCCGTATTTCCAGACCGATTTCGCAGCCGATCACGTGGCCGCCGCCAACCGGCTGATGGCGGAAGGACATGCCTATAAATGTTTCTGCACCAAGGAAGACCTCGACGCCAAAAGAGAGGCCGCCCTCGCGGCCAAACAGCCGGTCAGATACGACGGCGCCTGCCGTAATCTCACCCCCGGGCAGGTGGCCGAAAAAGAGGCGGCCGGAATTCCTTCGGTGGTCAGGTTTAAAGTCCCGGAGCGAAGCGGCGCCGTCGGTTACGATGACAAGGTCCTGGGTCGCATCGAACAGGCCTACAGCGAAATCTCCGATTTTGTCATCGTCCGCTCCAATGGCAAGCCGCTCTATCTGCTCTGCAATGTGGTTGACGATATCAGAGACCGAATCACCCACATCATCCGCGGCCAGGACCACAAGGACAATACCAACCGCCAGATTCTGCTCTATGAAGCGCTTGGCGCGCCGGTTCCGGTTTTCGCCCACATGCCGTTGACCATGGATATCAAAGGCGCCAAGATCTCCAAGAGGAGTCACGGCGAGGTGGTCGCCGTACAATTTTACAAAAGCAACGGCTTTCTGCCCTGGGCGCTGGCCAATTTCCTGGTTCTTCTCGGCTGGTCCCCCGGCGATGACCGGGAGATTTTTTCCAGAGAGGAGCTGATCGAGGCGTTCACCCTGGAAAAGATCAATAAAGCAAGCTCCATCTTCAATCACCGCAAGGACGATCCGAAGTTCTTCACCGATCCGAAGGCGATCAGCATCAACGCCCATTATCTGCGGACCATGCCGGTGGAAGAGCTGGCCGGAATGGTACGGAAAGAGCTTGCGGCCGAAGGATTGTGGGATGAGGCATACAATGCGAACCGGCGCGACTGGTTTTTAAAGACCATCGAGATGATCCGGGACCGTTTCCACACCCTGAAGGATTTCTCTTCGGCCGGCAGGGCCTATTTTTCCGACGATTTCCCGGTCGATGAGGGCGCGCTGGAAAAGAATCTGCTGAAACAGCCGGAGCTTGCGCAGTGGCTGCCGGAACTCGCCGACCGCTTCGCGGAACTCCCAGATTTCACCAAGGATGAAACGGAGCGGGTCGCCCGAGAGTTCTGTGCAGAGAAAGAAGTGAAGGTCGGCATTCCGATCAACGGCGCCCGGGCAGTGATCACCGGACAGATCAAAGGGCCCAGCATGTTTGAGCTCTTTGAGTTGTTCGGCAAGGAGATTGTGGTCAAAAGACTGCGGGACGCTCCGAAATATTTTTAAATACAGAATTCAGGAGCCAGGAGTCAGAAGTCAGGAGAAAGATTGTTGTATTCTGCCGGGTTTTCTCCATATTAAGGACCCTTGCTTCTTAAACTTCTTTTTCCAGATACCACTAACAAGACTATCCGGGAGTATCTGACGCCGGAATTCAGGAGTCGGGGGACAACATTTACCCAGAGAGTATAATCGTTATTCCAACAGATTCTGGATTCTGACTTCTGGCTTCTTGGGAGTCAGAACATCCATGCTATTCTGTAACTTATACTGCGGCAGATAGCGAACGGCGTGAAACTTCGAGCTGCAGAGTATTTATCACCCTAAAAGAGAACAAATATGACATCGGAAGCAAAACCCAGAGACTTCATCCGGGCGATCATCGAACAGGACATCGCCACCGGAAAACATACACGGATCGTGACCCGTTTCCCGCCGGAGCCGAACGGTTATCTGCACATCGGCCACGCCAAGTCGATCTGCCTGAATTTCGGCATCTCAACCGAATTTGCCGACAGCCGCTGTCACCTTCGTTTCGATGACACCAATCCCAGCAAGGAAGAACAGGAGTATGTCGATTCGATCAAGGACAACGTCCGCTGGCTCGGATTCGACTGGGGAGAACATCTCTATTTCGCGTCCGACTATTTTGACGAATTGTACGCTTTCGCGGAGCATCTCATTCAAGAGGGCAAGGCCTACGTCTGCGACCTGACCCCGGAAGAGATCCGGGAGTATCGGGGAACACTGACCGAACCCGGCAGGAACAGCCCCTACCGGGAAAGATCGCCGGAAGAGAACCTCGATCTTTTCCGCAAAATGCGCGCAGGGGAGTTCCCCGACGGCAGCCGGGTATTACGGGCAAAAATCGACATGACCTCGGGCAATATCAACATGCGTGACCCGGTCCTCTACCGGATTCTCCGGGCCACCCATCACCGGACCGGCGACAAGTGGTGCATCTACCCGATGTACGACTATACCCACCCGATCTCGGACGCTCTCGAGCATATCACCCACTCGCTCTGCACCCTCGAGTTTGAAGATCACAGACCTCTCTATGACTGGACCTGCGACAATACCCCGGTCCCGTGCCACCCCAGGCAGATCGAGTTTGCCCGCCTGAACCTCAACTACACCGTGGTCAGCAAGAGAAAACTCCTGAAACTGGTCCAGGGCGGGCACGTCAGCGGCTGGGACGACCCGCGGATGCCGACGCTCTCGGGGATCAGACGACGCGGCTACACCCCGGCCTCGATCCGGTCCTTCTGCGACAAGATCGGCCTCGCGAAAGGCGATTCGGTGGTCGACATGGCCATTCTCGAACACTGTATCCGCGAAGACTTGAACGACAAGGCTCCAAGGGTGATGGGGGTGCTCGAACCACTCAAGGTGGTGATCACCAATTATCCGGAAGATCAGGTCGAAGAAATGGAGGCGCAGAACCATCCGCAAAATCCAGAGATGGGCAACCGAAAAGTCCCTTTCTGCAGGGAGATCTACATTGAAAAATCCGACTTCATGGAGGAGGCCCCGGCGAAATTCCACCGGCTTGCACCGGACCGGGAGGTGCGCCTCCGGTACGCCTATGTCGTTCAGCTTGAAAAAGTGGTCAAGGACAGCAACGGCAATCTGACGGCGATCCACTGCACCTATGATCCGGAGACCCGGGGCGGCAACACTCCCGACGGCCGCAAGATCAAAGGCACCATCCACTGGGTCTCGGCCCGTCATGCGGTGGACGCCGAGGTCAGGCTTTACGACCGACTTTTCACCGAAGAAGCGCCTGAGTCCAAAGACCGGGATTTTCTCGATGTGCTCAACCCGGATTCACTCAAAGTACTTTCCGGCTGCAAACTCGAACCATTTCTGAAAGGGGCGGCAGCAGACGTCAACTACCAGTTCGAACGCACGGGCTATTTCTGCCTGGACGGCAAGGATGCAACACCGGACCACCTTGTTTTCAACCGCACCGTCACCCTGCGCGACTCGTGGGAGAAGATGAAGGAAAAAGCTTAGCAAACAAGACAAATCGGCAAAGAGGCGCAATCCGCCTTCAGACAATCTTCGGACTTTCGAGACCTTTTTTGATCAGGAATTCCGCAAGCGTCTTGTCGATCACCTGGAGGTGGGTCGACACCCATAAGCTCAACTTGTCAAACAGTTCGATCGAGGTTTTCTTTTCCTGATAGATGCAGCCCGATTTGAACTTCCTGAACTCCTCGGAAAACTTCCGGTGCTGTTTGATATGCTCCAGGGCATGGGGATAATTGTATTTCTTCATGTACACTTCTTCCAGGGCGAAATGATCGTTGATGTAGTTGCCGAGAAAACCGATCATCCCATAGAAGTCGTTCTTGTCCGCACCTTCCCGGATCGCCTTTTCAAGCTCAACCATTCGGTCGATCAGTTCCTTGTGCTGAAAGTCCTGCCAGATAAGACCCAGCCGGTAATCCTTGCCCCATTCCATAAAAGAACCTTTGAAAGATGCCCTTAAGCATCAACGTCTTTATCTGCTGCCGTTGAAAAACTCCTCGGCGATCTCAACATCGTTTTTACTGCCGATGACCAGCGGGACCCGCTGGTGGAGTGAATCAGGCTGAATATCCATGATCCTCCTGCCGTCATCGGTAATCGCCCTGCCGCCGGCCTGTTCGGCAATAAACGCCAGAGGCGCCGCTTCATAAAGCAGTCTCAGCTTCCCGGTGGATTTTTTCGGATTTTTGTTATCACGCGGGTAGAGAAAGATTCCTCCGGCGATCAGGTTCCGGTGAAAATCCGCCACCAGTGAACCAATATATCTTGCGCTGTACGGCCGGCCACTCGACTTATCCACCTCTTTAACATAAGAAACATACCGGTGCATCTCATCATGCCAGAAACTGCTGTTGCCTTCGTTGACACTGAAATACCTGCTGCGCTCGGGCGTCCTGATATCAGGGTGCGAGAGATAGAATTCACCCACCGTCGGGTCCAGGGTGAATCCATGCACTCCGTCGCCGGTGGTATAGACCAGCATGGTGCTTGACCCGTAGATAATATAGCCTGCGGCGATCTGTTTCGTCCCGGCCTGCAGCAGATCATCCTCGCAACCCGGGCAGCCGCCGTTTTTGGCCCTATGGATGGAAAAAATGGTGCCGATACTGACATTGACATCGATATTGGAAGAGCCGTCCAACGGATCGAACGCCAGGGTGTATTTCCCCTCGTAACCGGCAACGACCGGAATGGCATCCGCCTCTTCCTCGGAAGCCATGATCGATACATACCCGCAGCGGGCCATACGTCGTTTGATATTTGAATTGGCAAGGTCGTCAAGTTTCTGGACCTTTTCCCCCTGGATATTGGTATTCCCGGAAGAACCCAGAATATCGCCCAGTCCTGCCATATTGACTTCGGCGGAAATGGTTTTTGCTGCAACAATCAGCTCGCTTAAGAGTCCTGAAAGGTCGCCTGTTGCCTCCGGATGGAGGCGCTGACTGTCCATGATGTGACGGCTGACGGTTATCCCGTAAGGTTCGTTTTGCATTTCTCCTGTCGTCCCTTGAGCTTTGTGGTATGAAGTATGAAAAGATTATATGATCGACCTTTGATAAGATACCCGAAAAAAGATACCTCAGAAATCCTGAAAACACAATGACTACCCGCTCCTGCGACAGCGCCCGCCCGTATCTCCCGGTTGGCGACTGGCGCTCATACATTTCTCTGCTGCAGGGCAATCCCGCCTATCGACGGTTCTGGTCTGCAGGGATCATCAGCAATCTCGGCAACTGGCTCAATTACATCGCGATCTTTGTCCTTTTATCCAGACTCACCGGCAGCGGCCACGCCGTCGGCTGGTTCCTGATCGCTAAATTCATCCCGACCACCATCTTCGGGCCTGCCGCCGGAGTGATCGCCGACCGTTTCTCCAGAAAACGGATCATGATTCTTTCCGACCTTCTGCGGGTGGTGATCGTCCTCTCGTTTCTGGTAGTCAAAGAACCCGGTCAGGCCTGGCTCATCTACCTGCTCGCCTTTATCCAGGAGTCGGTCTGGACCTTTCACGACCCGGCCAGACGGGCCAGTGTGCCGAACCTCTGCCGCCCTGAAGAGCTGAACGTTGCCAACGCCCTGGGCGGCGCAACCTGGTCGATCATGCTCGCCTTCGGCGCAGCCCTCGGCGGATTCATCACCGCGCTTTTCAACTGGCAGACCGCGATCGTGATCGATGCCGCAACCTTTCTTCTTTCCGCACTCATCATGTCGACCCTCGTCATCCCCTCGCCGGCTCGGGAAAAAAGATCGACTCCGGGAGGATTCCTCCATTACACCGGCCTGCCGGACCTCCTTGAGGGATGCCGCTATGTGAAGGGCCATCACGAGGTCCTTCCCCTGTTGCTCGTCAAAAGCGGCTGGGCCATTTCCGGCGGGATCCTTGTTCTGCTCACCTGGTTCGGAGAAAATGTTTTTACCGGTTTCGGGGAGGGCAGCGGCAGCGGCATTCTCTACTCATTCAGGGGGATAGGCGCGGCCCTGGGCCCAATCCTCGCCTGGCGTATTTTAGGTGAAAGCAAACCGGCGATGTTCCGCGCCATCGCGTTGTCCTTCTATGTCGCTTCACTGGCCTATATCCTGTTCAGTCTGGCGCCCACCCTCCTTGCCGCAGTCCCCTTCGTTTTTCTCGGTCATCTGGGCGGCTCGGTCCAGTGGGTGTTTTCCACCAACCTTCTCCAGCGGATCGTGCCGGACCATTTCCGGGGCAGGGTTTTCGCCGCCGAAATGGCCTTGCTTACCCTGATTTTGAGCCTTTCCACCTGGTTCACCGGCGCCGCTCTCGACAGCGGCATGTCGCCAAGAATCGTTGCCCTGCGGCTCGCGCTGCTCTTTCTGTTGCCGGGGTCACTCTGGACACTCCGGCTTTTCCTCACTCGAAAAAGGAGAGAAAATGAAAACCGTTAAAATCATCCTGCTGATTCTCTTATTTGCAGCCATCGTCACTGCCTGCGAAACCGATCCGGCACAACAGGAAATCGGGCAGTGTCAGCCGACACCATACGATGAAATCGGCCCGTTCTACCGGGCAAACGCGCCGGAGAGGAACAAGGTCGGACAAGGTTATGTCTTGAGCGGGCAGATTCTCTCGGCCAAGGGCTGCCGTCCGCTGCCGAAAAGCAGAATCGAGTTCTGGCTGGTCAATCCGGAAGGGGAATACGATGACGCCCACCGGGCAACCGTCATTGCAGACCGCAAGGGAAGATACCGCTTCGCGTCAAACCGCCCTACCGACTACGTAGGCAGACTCCCGCATATCCACATCAAGATCACCGCAGAAGGACACGAGGAACTCATCACCCAGCACTACCCCAAAGAGGGAGAAAACAAGGCAACATTCGATATCGTTCTGGAAATCGCAAAAAAATAAAGCCGGAAACTCGAATCGATTTCAAGTTCCCGGCCTTATTTTTACCGCTGGCTCCCTGCTCTCTGGCTGCAGTCCCTGACTTCTGTCCTTTGCCTTCTTTCTCCCAGCTCCAGACTTCTGACTCCTATCTCCTAACTCCTAACTTTTCACTTCTCACTCCTCACTTTAAACTTCCCCTAATAAATTCCAGCCCGTCCTCAGCCCAGGATACTATCGCCGGATCATCGTGATCCAGGTACCGTTCAAACACCGGAATCAGTTCCGGATCTTTATAATAGCTCAAGGCCCGGATGATCTCACTGACCATCTCCTGGTCTTCCCCTTCATCAAGCTCCTGGACCAGACGATCCTTTACCCGGTTCGGAGTGACATCGGCGGCCTTTCTGATGCAAAGCTGACGGATCCGCCGGTCCTGGTTTTCCATCCCGTCCAGGATATCATCTTCCCGGTGATCCAGAAGACTGAAGATCGTGTGATACAACATCTCGTCGACCGCATCGTCACATTCCGCAGCGGAATAGATTTTAAGGAGATCCGGAAGATACCTCACCAGATCCCGCTCCTTGATATCCTCAAGAACCACGACCTGCTCCACCATGTCCATATCTCGAAATTTATCCAATGATACCATGCATTTACCTACAAGAAAGATATTCCTGAAACCAAACACTTTTCCACCCAGCGATCATGGTATCAAAATCAAAACCGCGAAAACAAGTTTCTTTGACAACAACATAAAACCAAATTACCACCACCTGCACCTCTCGGACCTGAGCCATAAAACGAAGTCTCGGACCGATCGAAATTCTCCATTGTCTTTTCAGAGGTTCTTAATGAATAACGGGCTCAGAAGAAGTCATGATCACTCTGCCGGAGAATTCACCAGGCATTGACCTTGTTCAAGATGGAAAAACGTTATTTTATGGGCAGCCTCGCAGCTCTTCTAATATAAGGGGCCATTTTTCCACCCAGCCGGCATGATGGTCCGTATCGGCGATCACCAGAAGCCGGCTGCCGGATTGGTCCGGCAAAGCGTCAAGGTATGACTGGACAATGGCCTCGGGGACAATGGTATCCTCGGATCCCACCAGGTGGATTTGTGGAACATGTTGCAGGGTGCCGGCATGGCGCATTGGGGTATCGGACCCCCACAATGGATCGACTCGGTGAAAAGCCGTCCAGCCGCTCACATCGAGGTTTGCGGCGATGGTGATCAGCCGGCACACATCCTCGCGCTGCCCGGACACCAGGGCGGCCAGAGTCCCTCCCCCTGAATACCCGATAAGGACAATGCGGCTGCTGCCTGAAATCACCCGGCCTTGATCCAGGGCCTGGTTGATCGCTCGGCTGACGGCTGTGCCGTAGCGGTGGCTGCTCCAGTATTCGGGGCGGCATTGACTGCCGGAGATGTATTGACACGGCCGGGCCAGATAGAGAACGTTGGCTGCCGGATCCCGGATGACAAGTTTCAAGGCCAGCGGGTTCCTGGGGGTCGGGTCGGCCGCCGGGCTGCGTTTGTTCCGCCAGGCTGCTCCATCCCCTTCCAGATAAACAACCAGTGGGGAAGAAGGATCGGTAAAGCGCTGAAAACCACGAATCGCAAATAACTCTGTCTGAAAAATCACCGGTACCAGGTTTCCCTGTTCGGCAAGTGATCCGGCAAGCTCTGTTTTGCTTTGGAAAATTGTACAACCACTGGTAAGAAGAATATTGAGGATCAGTATCCAGCTGAATAATTTAGAGGCCATAGGGAATATCATGGGAAATCTTTTTTTGCGCGGTACCCGGTTCATGCTGATTTCCGTCCGAAGCTGCAGTGTATTCATCATGTTGTGTTGTTTGTTCTTTTCCATGCCGGACGCGGGTTTCGCCTCTGACCGGAACGAAGAAATGTCCTTTGCCGAAGGGCTGACCGGGATTTTATCCCGACTGCCGGCAGGCAAGCGGGTGGCCTGTGGGGATTTTACCAGTAATGAGGGCAAAAAAACAAAATTGACCGCGGAAATAACGCAGCTCATTGAACCGATGGCGGTAGAGATCGGCAAGGAGCATGATCTGCAGTTTGTCGAGCGCCGGGATCTCAAGTTGATCATGGAGGAGTGGCAGCTCAATATGGCCGGTTTAACCGAAGGCGATGTCGGGGCACGGAGTCTCATTGATGCGGATTTTCTGCTCATCGGCAAGGTTCTCCTGGAAAAATCAAAAGTGCGCTGTGATCTGAAACTGTCCAATCTGCAGAATGGTGAAATTATTGCCACGGCCAGGGTCTGGCGCGAGGCGGACCCCGTCTATTATCAGTGGGTCGCCCAGGCCGAAGCTGAATCGGCCTCACTCTTGAGCAAGTCAAATCAGGCCACCAGCGCCGATACATTTTTGCGACTGTGGACCGATGCCCCGAAATATGAGATCGGTGATCGTATGAAAATATTTTTTGAAGTCGCCAAACCCCTTTATGTGAAGATTATCGACGTCACTCCGGCCGGTGATGTGATGACTATTTTTCCCAACCCCTATCAGCCTGATAATTTTTGCCAACCGGGGAGACGCTATCAGATCCCTCCTCCGGATGCCGACTTCAGCCTGGAAGTGACGCCGCCGGCGGGAGTGGATCGCATCAAGGCCATCGCCAGTGAAAAACCGTTACCGGTCAGCGAGGAGATCCGCACCCGGGGGATCCGCTTCACCAAAGAAGTCATGACGAGCTCCCCCACCAGGGCCAGTATTTCTTTTGCCATCAATTGAATGAACTCCCCCGGCCAAGTCGCGAGGGAACAGAAGTCAGCAGCCGGAATTCAGGAGTCAGAACGAACCGAACCACACTTCTCTTGCGGTTCCATTTTATCCTGGACCCTGACTCCTGGCGCACGCATTCCTCACCTGCGCACACTTCCCTCCCGCAATTTTCTCTGAATTATGGCAGCGAGCTGCGGGGAATTACACGCGAATTGAACTTCAATGAACTTGCCGGCGGCCGGGAAGATAGCATCAGGACAATTACCGACGGCTGGCCGAAATCATAAATCCGTGAACGTCCGAGGGCGGCGGGTGAATTTCTGACCCCGCCACCGAGCAATATCTTTGTATGTAATTACAGCCGCTTGAGGCGGCAGATGGTACTAAGCCGTCACGGATTCAGGGAAATGGCAAAGTCGATCCCCCTGGAGCTGGTAATGGGGCGTTGGGCGGAGGTGTTGTGCTTTTTAATGAGCAGCGGCATCTGCTCATTGATATAGGCCAGGACCTCCTGCACCGATATCCTGCCGTCGGACGGTTGCAGGTCTGCCTGTCCATCCAGGGCATTGAGCAGGGTAAAGGTAAAGACGCCGTGGCCCAGCTCTTCCAGTTCGCTGGCATATTGCTGACTGGTGGAGGCGGCGGCAATATGGATTCCGGTGGCCCGACTGAGCAGGGAAAAGGGACGTTGATCCTCAAAGGCGGCGAAGGCCTGCATCGCCGCCCCTGATTTACACGCATCCAGGAGCAGCACAATGCGCTGAGCCTGACTGTTGCCGAGGTGTTCCTGCAGTATTTTAGATGAGATCCCCTTGGCCCGGATACCCTGCTCATCTTTCAGGGCGCCCATATCATATGGTATGTAAAACCACTCATCCCCGACCGTTTCACCGTGTCCGGCAAAGTAGAGGACAATGGTGTCCCGGGCCGGGATACCCTCCATGTCGGCTAGCATCTTGCTCACCCCTTCCCGGGAGGCCTGACTGTCGAAAAGATGATGGGTCGAGATGTCGGCGAAAAATCCCGATTTCGCCCTGCCGAAATAGCCTGAGACCGCCCTGGCATCGGGGACCCCGAAATTCAGATTCAGGGCCGGGTTCAGATATGTATTGATCCCCACCACAAAAAGGTGCAAGACCGGAGGTTCAAGCGGCTTTGCGCCGCTATAGTTCACGACAATTTCCGCACCTTCGCTTTCAATGCGGTTTTTACCAAAACCTACGGCGCGGAAATGGTTTTCATCATCCTCCAGCGCGACCGTAAAGGTCTTTGTGGAATTATTCCCATTGTTGCTTCGGCCGACCATGCCCCCGGGAACAATCTTCTGATTGTGAAAGAGGCTGATGGAATCAATGCCGCCGCCTTCATCAATGGCCTCCACCTCCACAGTGATCTGTCGTTTTTGAAAGCTGCTGTCCGGTGAAGGGGATATGATGCGCACCTGGGGGGGCAGCTCAAAGCCGTCACTGATGCTGGGGAGATCACCCGAGGCGGGATCCTGACCGGCAAAGAGACGCCCGAGAAGGGCCGGTCGATAATATCCCTCAATAAAGCCATCCACCTTGAAGGCGCGTTTGCCGACGGTCCATAAAATGGCATCCAGTCGATCCTCGAGTTCGCCATCCAGGGTGCCGTCAAAATAACCGGCAGGACTCACCACGGCCCAGCCCTGCTTCATAGAAACCAGGCGCGCCATTTCCTCTCCGGACGCCGTATCCCAAAAACGGGAGGTTTTATCTGCGGAGCATGACAGCAGCTCTTTGCTGGAGGGGCTGTATTTGAGATCGTTGATGGCGCCGGTGTGCCCGGGCATTTCCTTGAGCAAGTTCCCCTGGGCTGCAGACCAGGTTTTGATGATGTTGTCATCTCCTGCCGAGGCGATCTCGGTGATGTTGGGGCTGAAGCTTACCGATCGCACCGCACCAACATGCCCGGTGATGGAAAGGAGCTCTTTCTTGGTGCCGACCTGCCACGAATGAATTTCCCCATTGGCCAGACCCGCCGCCATAAGGGCGCCGTCATTCCCCAGCGCGAGGGCCGTCACCACCTTGCGGTACTGGAATTCCCCCACCATTGCACCGGTCTGCCAGTTCCAGAGAATGACCTTGCCGGAGTCGTCCCCGGATGCGGCGAGAAAGCCGCTCTCCGCCACGGTGAGGGCGGTGAGGTTGGCTGAATGGCCATCGAAGGCGCGTATTTTTTTGCCGGTGTCCAGATCCCACACCCCGATTTGGGTTTTGCTGTCGGGGGCAAGACAGTATTGGCCTTCATAGGAAAATTCCGGCGCAGATCCGGCCCCGCCGGTGAATTTCAAGCCACGTGTTTTGAGCCCTTTTGCCGCAAACGGGGTAACGGCCAGGAGGGTTGGGTTGCCTGGCTGGGAGGTGTTGATTTCCCGAATGATGGTGTCCGTTGAGATATCCCGGAGCAATAATTTGCCGTGCCCGTCGACGGTGATCAGCCTGTCCTGTCCCGGCACAAAGGCCACCCCTTTGATTGGACTGGTTCCCCGGCTGAGAACGCTCTCCTGCCGGCCGGTCGTCATATCCCAGAGGTGGGCCATGCCACTGTCTCCAGCGGTAACAAACCACTGGCCGTCCCTGCTTATGGAGACACTGTTCATTGCCCCGGCATAGCGGGAACGAATGGTAAAGGAGGGTTTAAATATCTGCCTGGTATTGGTGCTGATGGCCTTGGCAATGGCTCTGGTTGCTGCAGGCCGAAATTTTGGGCCGCGGGCAAAAGCCGGGTCATGGAGGGCGGGAAGGATGATAAGGAGGCAGATAAGCAGGGTGATGATTCTCTTGCTGGAATCCATTGATTTCCTTTTCATTCTTTTAGGGGTCAAGGCATACGTATTATTCGAGAAGCTCTGAATGGGCGAACATGGAGCGGTGCTGAACACTTATGAAAATACAGAGAATAACGGTGTGAGTCCACCGGAATATTAATAGCTTGCGTCTGCCATTTTGGGTTTCCCAGGGAAACCTGACCATGGTATGATGGCCGGGATTTTCCCTTTGAGCTGTTTTTGCAAGAGACACCCCAATCAATCTTATTGAGCTGACGGAGAATGACAATGAAAAAGAATGGGTTTATTCTCTTATTGCTTGGATTCGTGGTCTTCCTTTCCATGCCGGCCTTTGGCGCAGATTATGTCCAATCCATTGCAGTAGGCGGCACCTATGACGTTATCTTCCACAATTGTGGTTCAGGAACACTCAACGGCTATCTCACAAATGTTGCGGACAATACTATTGCTCCTCTTCACGGTACCTTCTCCGACGGTGGCGCCGGCACCCTTTCCCCTGCCCGGGAATTGGCTGATTGCGGCACGGCCACAGGTGTTGTCCCAACCGAGATTGTCCGCTATACTGCGGATCCCGGCTATAATGGCGCTGATACTTTTCAGTTTTTCAACTCATTCACAGCAGCTTTTGACAATTACTCCCTGACCATTGGAACGCCCCCTGCACCTCCCGCGATCACTGGGAACAGTGCCTCTTCCGTTGTAAGTGGTGGTAAAAACCTGATCTCTTCGGTAAATTTTTTAACAAAATTTATCTCCATACGTACGGTTAGTATTTTTCGCCGTTCAGCTTCGAGAGCAGCTCGCGGTCTGGAGGCCTCCCTTGCCGGAAGCAGGAATAAAAGCACCCCTTCTCCTGCTGCTGATTCTCCGCCGAAGGATCTTTTTGATGACCGGATCAAACTCTCGATCAGTCAGAATCAATTGGGAATCTCCGCCGGTGACCAGATTGATCGCCAGGGGATTTGGGGGAACCTTGGTTACACATCAACTGGTGACAGGAATCTTGTTACCGAGTCTGATTCCGACCTGTACACCATGGTGGCTGGGTATGACTACATGTTCACCGAGAACTTTGCTGCGGGAACAGCCCTGACGTATGAAAATATCGATGAGAATTCACGGTATAACCTGGGATCATTGCAGACCGATGGCTATTCTCTGGCACCGTACCTCACCTGGCAGGTATCCGATGCTTTCTCATTTGATCTGATTGCCGGTTACACCTATGTTTCCTACGAGCAAGACAGGCTCTCCGGGACCATCACCAGTTCGTTGAATGCCCAACGGTATTTTATGCAAAGCACAATCAATAATTTCTATTACCTGAACAACTGGACCTTTGTGGCAAATGTTGCCTATCTCCATGCCCATGAGAAACAGGAGGGATTCACTGAGAGCGACAACACGGTGGTCCCCGGCAATGCGATTGATATCGCCCAGTTTACCGCCGGGGTTGAGGTGGCGTATGGCTTTACCCATGCGGAGCCTTACTTCCTTCTGGGATTCGAGTATGACACCAAATACGATGAAATCGCCGGACTGGATTACGACCGCACCGGAGGTGATATCGGCTGCGGAGTACGGATGAATTTTCTGGAGACTCTGACCGTGGATTTAAGCGGTTCTTCAAAGTTCGGCCGTTCCAATATCGATGAATACAGCCTGCAGGGCAACCTGCGGTATGCCTTTTAATCCAATCTGAAGGTCTGATCCCCCTCGACTGACCGGATATGCTTCCCCGTTTGAACATGCATAGCGAAACGCATTCCCCGCAGCTCGGAGTGTCGCAGGCTCCGTTACCTGCTGCGGGGTTAGTGAGCGAATCTGATGTAAGTAACCTTCCATACGGAGATTCCCCGTGGCTCGAAGTCGCACTCCGTTTGCTATCTGCCGCGGGGAGCTTCAATGGCCAGAAATTTCTCACTGAAAGGGAGGAACCAATGGCAAGAGATATCAATCCGGATCAGATATCACCCCCCCTCCCCTTATGTTGGGATCTTCCCCCTGCGCGTGAATCGGGTCCTTCTAATAGATGGTCACCATCTCGATAAGAGACTCACCCCAATCCCGACAAGACCTTCGAGCTCCATCACAGCCAGCCGTTCTTTGGCGGAAAGATTGCCGGAAAGAATTGCCATCAGGAGAACGACGATGATCGGGATAATTTTTTTCATGTCGCCTTCAAAGGGAAACATCCGCAAGTCCGATCAGCAAAACAGCTCTTTTCATCGCTGTCAAACAGTCGACAAGCAGGTGCTACCACAGAAGAGAAAGGATAGAGGCACCCATTAAAATGATCTTTTCAATGATTACTATGGTATATCATAATGGATATTCAAAACGTGAATCTGGGTAAAGGACCATGGAATCATTTCAATGGGGCGACCATTTTTTAACCGGTCTGCCCGAAGTTGATGCTCAACACCACTACCTTGTCAATATCATCAATCAGCTCAGCAACCTGCTGACTGAAGATGAAATCCGAATCCGGGATGTGGATGAGATCTTCAGCAAGCTGGCTGATTACGCCGAATTCCATTTCCGGAATGAGGAAAAATTGATGGAAGCAGCCGGCTTGGACGCCAGGTATCTGGATAACCATGTCGGGGTCCATCGAGGTTTTCTGGAAGAGGTAACCTCCATCTATTCCGGTATTTCCGCCGAAAGACTCGATCAGGCACGCTTTCTTCTGAGATTTCTCATCTATTGGCTCGGGTACCATATTCTCGGAAATGATCAGGACATGGCGATGCAGGTCAAGGCCATCAAGTCGGGGATGAACCCGAGCGAGGCATATAACAGCCTGGAGCAGCAAAGATTGAGTGCAACCGCACCGTTGCTTGAGGCCCTGAATGGTCTGTTTGAGCAGGTAACAATGCGAAACCGGGAGTTGAAAATGCTGAATGAGTCGCTTGAAGAACAGGTGGCATTGCGTACCAGAGAACTCTCAGAAGCCAATCTGCATCTTGAAGAGTTGTCCCGGACAGACGCTTTGACCGGGCTCCCCAATCGACGCCATGCGATGCGAAGCTTGTCGGCCCTTTGGGATGAAGCTTTAAAGAAAGATCTGCCCCTGGTTTGCGTAATGATAGATGCGGACCATTTCAAGGAGGTAAACGATGACTTTGGTCACGATGCCGGCGACCGGGTACTCAAGGAACTGGCAATTACCTTAATGGATTCATTTCGAAGTGATGATATCGTCTGTCGGCTCGGGGGCGATGAATTTCTCATTATCTGTCCGGCTACCGATAAAGAGGGGGGCCTGCATATAGCGGAAGTCACCCGAAAGGCCGTATCGGAACTTCGCATCCCCACCGGCGGCAAGCCATGGCATGGCAGCGTCAGTGTCGGCGTTGCGGTCCGATTGCCCGAGATGAAAACCTATGACGAGTTGATCAAAGCCGCCGATAAAGGTGTTTATGCCGCCAAAGAAGCCGGGAAAAACTGTGTGAGATTGGTAGCCAAATGACAACGGCGGCTCATGGAGAATTCGTTTTAAAGGCAACGGAAAAAGTGGATTCACCCTGTGTTCCCTATATCAGGGAAGGAGCACGATACTCACTTGCGAGTTTGAGAAAGGCCCTTCCCTCTTCCTCCCGGCCATGTTTCAGGCAGCCGTTGCCGTAGACGGTGCATTTTCGGCAGAGTTCCTCAGAGGCCAGCTCTGTTTGCCGAACGGAGAGAAGGGCGGATTCCAGCAGTTTGACCAGGGACTGGATCCGATATTTGTCCATCCCCTCCCGGTGGATGGCAGATAATTGGTCCGGGCGACCGCCGTCCTTGATCGTCAATGGTTTGGGAACCAGCAGGAAAGGATATCTGCATCCGGCACGGAGCCACAGGTCGTAATCCTCGCAACAGGGAAGCGACTCATCGAAGAGTCCGACCAGGTCGAAGAATTCCCTGCGGACCATAACGGTCGACATTCCGACCACGCACAGCTCAAGGCTTCGTTCGAAAATATCGCCGCCGCTCCTGGCATGCTTCTTCTTCTGACTCAGAATCTTTCCCTGTCGATACCAGACTTCATCGGTATGGGAGATCAGGTGTTCAGGCGAACTCTCCAGTGCCTCGACCTGAATCTTCAATTTATCGGGCTCGTAACGGTCATCGGAATCGAGAAAGGCCAGAAAGCTGTATTTTGCGCCCTTTACCCCGGCATTTCTGGCGGCTGAAACACCCCTGTTCGGCTGATGGATGTAACTGACAGGATGACCATAGGATGCAACGATCTCTTGTGTTCCGTCATCGGAACCGTCGTCAACGACGATAATCTCAAAATTTCGATATGACTGGGCAAGGACCGAATCAATGGCCTTTACAAGATGGGCAATGCGATTGTAGGTGGGGATG
Source organism: Pseudomonadota bacterium (assembly GCA_018823285.1). NCBI lineage: Bacteria > Pseudomonadati > Pseudomonadota > Pseudomonadota bacterium. Next base: position 49,812 of record JAHJIQ010000072.1, on the reverse strand, counting down.
ATGACGCTGACAGATGCAGGCATGGCCGCTACGACAGGTATATGATCTCACCGCTGTTCTGAACAACGGTCGTTCCGTCCGGCAACTCCATGACAATCCGCCCTGCCTCATCAACATTAAGGACAACCGCTTCGAACTGCGGATTCTTCTGAACATCATGGCCGAAAATCACCCTGCGGCCGACGGAATCGCTCAACTCTTTCCAGCGGGCGACCAGCAGGTGGTCTCGCCCGGCAAGGGCCGAAAGAAGAAGCTCCGGATCCTCCGCCTGGCCGCGACCGGCAAAGGCGAGAATGTTTTCCTCTTCATAATGGAGCAGACCGATATTCCAGGACAGGTTGGCCAGGAACGTGGCCGCCAGCCGGTTCACATCGGACTCAACCCCGGTCAGCTGTTTTAAGGAGGTCGCGGCGGAAGAGATCTCGGGAGGGAACTCCTCGTTATTCACGTTGATCCCGATCCCGAGGAGAATATACTCATCACCGCTGACCGGACCGCGCATGGTCTCGGCCAGAACACCGCATAGTTTTTTCCCCCCGCAGTGGACGTCGTTCACCCATTTGACGGCGGCCTCGGGGACGATCTCCCTGATAGTCTCGCAGGCGGAAACTCCCGTGGCCAGGGTATAGAGAGAAGAGGAGGAAGGAAGGAGGGTATTGACCAGAACCACGGTCATCCACAAGCCGCCGGCCGGGGCGTGCCAGGAACGCTGAAAGCGGCCGCGGCCGCCCATAAGCTCGTTGGCCAGAATAACCAGGCCGCTCGGGAAAGACTTCCCGCCAGCCTCATGCTCGCGGATCATCTCGCGGGCCCGGTCCATCCCCCGCTCAAGACGGTCGAAGCGGTGGATGGTCGAACCGACAATCGCCCCATAACGGCAAACGGCATCAACGGTTTCTGGTGGGAAAGTATGACTGCGGTCGGGAGCGATCTCGTCCCGGGTGATCTGCCGGACAACGGCTGGAGACAGGATATTGATTATTCCCATTCAGCCTTGACGCGGGTAATGATCTTCTGGATTACAGGCAGCTTTTCCTTGGGACAGATCCCGACCAGGGGCTCGCCCTGTTCAATGCTCTCGCCGTTTTTAAAATACACGGAATGAATGATTCCCGGCTCACCGGCATAATACACCGGCGTTTCCCGTTTCATCAACGACATGGTGAAAAGCTCCTCGCCCGGTTTGATGGAGACCTTTTTCTGGCCGTATTTCTCAATCCTGGACTGGATTTCCATGGAAAAGAAGTACTTGGCCCGCTCAGGAGCCTTGAAGGAAAAGAGGACCTGCTTCAGGATGCCGTCGATGATCTCCCGTTTCTTCAGGGGGTGTTTGATGGTAATGATTTTCTCCCCCGCCTCAACAAAAAGTCCGTCGAGATCCGTCCTCACAAAAGAGACGATTCCGTTGGTCGGTGAATGGACCTGTTTCGGGTTGCGTTCCCGGTTCAGCATATAGAGAACGGTCCCGGGAATATGGTCCCATTCGCCTCCGCGGCCTTCGACCTGGTCACCGACCGCCACCCTGAAGCGCAGCTGGCCGGTGTGGATGGAATGAATATCCACATGGTCGTAAGGGTCGGAGCGATACTTCCTGAAAACCTCGTCAAAATCTATATCTTCGTTCATATCGTTCTGTATACGTTTGGGTAGTCATGACTTCTGGAGAAACAATCTTTAAACAATTCCAAGGCCGCGCCGGATAAGGTGCGGCCGCCCCATCATCGGTAATAGAGCTTGCCGCCGCCCATGGTTTTCAGGCTCTTGTGCAGATTACGACGGAATTCACGCCGGTCCCAGATTCCCTGGATATGGCCCCGCCGCAATGCATTCCGGGCACTGTGATAATCAGGCGGCACTTCGTCACCGGTGGTGTCACGGATCACCCGCGGGCCGGCGAAACCGATCCGGCTCGACCTGATCGCGAACTGATAATGCGAACAGCCGAGAAAGCTCGCTACCGGACCGGCATAGGAGTTATTGTCGTAGACCACGATGTACAGGCCGCCGGCATCGATGTATTCACGCACCGCCATGGTGCATTTGGGCATCTGGATGACGCCGAGGGTGCCTTCCTGGATTCTGATGCCGCCGGTGGTATGCACGTAAAAGAGCAGCGGCCGCCGTTTGAGTTTGGCCATCTCGCAGGCCTGGACGATTTTTTCACCTTCGGCGGAACCCACGGTGCCGTTCCGGAAATCGCTGTAGAGCATCGCCACGACGATCTCAAGCCCCATGACCTTGGCATCAAAGGTGATCACCGAACTCTTGCGGCCGGTCTTCTCCCGGGAGAGATCCAGACGCTTGTCCAGCCCGTCATAGGAGAGCGGATTCATGGAACTGATTCCGCCGTTGAACTCACGGATCGAATCGCGGTCAAACAGGTGTTTCAAATACCACTCATATTCCAGCGGGAAATGATGGCCGCACGCTTCGCAGACCCCGCAGAACTCACCATAGAGATCAGGGACCCAGAGGTCTTTGCAACCGAGTTTCTGGCTGTTGGGACAGGTGATGGTCCGGTCCTCATTGGCCAGTGGGCTGGTGTAGATATCACCGAACTCCTCAATCCCGCTGGCAGTGTCCCTCTCGATCAGGGGCCTGGAGATCCGGTAATCAGGACGCCGGGAAATGAAATCATAGGCAGCGGTTAATGGCGCCGTGACCTTCTTGAAGAAAACAGAGCCTTCGCCGGAAACATCCTTGATGATCTGCTGGGCATACTTCTGCTGGCTGCGCAGCACATCATATTTGAAACCGTAATACACCCGGGCCATCCGGTTTTTCACGCCGTGGAGAAAAGCGGTGGAGGAGGATGGTTTGCCGCTGAAACCCTTGAGGGCCATGTTCCGGTATTTTTTGGAACGGAAAGACTGCAGTCTTTTGACCTCATCGTCATTCAGTTCCCAGGAGACGTCAACATAGGAATCACCGTTGGCCGGAGATTCCTCGGCTTTTTTCATATTGACTTCATAGGCCCTGAAGGTCCGGAGGCTCTTGGTCTTGAGGACCACTTCGTCGGTGGCCCGGATCATTTCCTCCTTCACTTTCTTGAAGAAGGCGAAATCATCACGTCTGGCCCCCAGGAGCGGTTCCTGAATAATCCGATCAATGGTCCCAAGCTTGAGATTGTCCTGGGCAGTAATCTTCAGGCGATCGGCACAGGTTTCCACCAGCTCCTTGGGAAGCTTCTCCCCTTCGCGAATTTTACCTTCAATGGCCGCAGCACCCTCCGGGGAAATCACGGAATAATACCCATGGGAGAACATCATCCGGAAGTCGGACATGCCAACGGCCTCGGCGCCGCCCGAGCCGCCCTCGGAGATAATCGAAACCATCGGCACCCGCAGTTTCGCCATCACGTAGAGGTTCCTGGCAATCTGCTGGCCGGCGCCGGGATAATCTTCAACCGGGAACGAGCCGGGAGTGAAAATATAGAAATGAATCGGGATCCCTTCCGTCTGGGCGACGAGCATATAGCGCAGGGCCTTTTCATTGCCCCATGGCTTGCTGCTGCCGCCATTGCGGTATTCCTCGCCATGACCCTTCTCATGGCCGATCACCATCACCTGCTGGGTGACCGCCTTGTTCTTGAGCTGGCGGACGATGGTCGCCTTGGCAACCACCATCGACGGGTCGATATTGGCGTCCTCTTCTCCGCCAAGCTCGGTATAATCCTCATAGATATTCTCAAGGATGTCTTTCAGAGAGAAACGCAACGGACTCCTGACAATCCTCACCCGCTCCATGGGTGAGAGATTCTCCTCACCCCGCTCCTCCAAAAAAAGGACTGCGTCTTCAAGAGCCCTGATGTCTGCAGCGAGTTCACCTTCGGAAAACTCGTAGAAATTCTCCTTGAGGTTGTTGTACTTGTCCCGCAGGCCGGCAAGATTTCCCCACTCGAAACCCTCTTTCACCTGGGAGATGTAACTGATTCTGTCTTCTATCTTGAGGAGTCTTTTTCTTAAATCTTCCATGAATCCATGCCTGATTCCGTCAGAAGGTCAGCAGACGGTCAAAGTTGTCATTCAGATACGAGGTGTTCACCAGGATCGGGTCCCCGGCAGCGTTGTGTCCTTCAATTACCACATCTTTCAGGAACTGCCTGCCACGCTCCTTGGCTTCGGCCATGGTATCGCCCCAGACCAGGGCAAGCGCCAGATTCGGGTCATAATCGCTGGGGATCATGTAGGCCCGGTCGGTCGGCACATGGGTGTATACAGCCGACCACTCGTGCTGAGGGAACTCGAAACGGGTGATCGTCCCGATCCATGGCGAGAAACCCCTTTTGGTGTCCTCGGCCACGATCCTGAGCTCAATGCTCGCACCCTTGAATTGAATATCATCCTGGGTGAAGCCGATGCGGTCGCCAAGGGCGAGCCTGATCTGCTCGCGGATCAGGTTCGGCTGCTTGCCGTTCAGATAGCTGATCCGGGCTGAAACATCATTTTCCACCTGGATTCTGGTGTTGACCTCGAGGAGATAAGGCTGACCGTTTCTGGCGACAATCCACTCCCAGGTCCCGACGTTGTCATAGCGGACGTGGGTGGCAAGCTTCAGAGAGTATTCCACAATCTGGTCGAGAACTTCTTTCGCATTGAAATCGTAAGTAAAACAGCTGTCATCAAAACCGGGGGCCGCTTCAAGCCTTTTCTGGCGGCCGGTACTCTGGATCGTACAGTTCCGGGTCCCGAAATGGACCCTCTCCCCGTGCCTGCTGCAGGTCAACTGGACCTCAAGGTGATTGTAGTCGCGCAGGCACTGCTCGATCAACACCCCGCCGTCGCCGAACTGACGCTTGGCATAATTCTGCACCTGCCGATAGACCCGACGGAAATGCTCAACCTGATAGACCTCTTCGATCCCCATCCCGCCGCCACCGGCTGCCGCCTTGACCAGGATGGACGGGTTGCGGATATCCTGCTCAATCTGATCGGCCAGAAGCTGCCTCGCGACATCTTCAGCTTCCATCTCGTTGTAGATTGGTCCGTCTGTTCCCGGGATAGTCGGAATCCCGAGTTTCTTGGCGATTTTCTTGGTGTTGATCTTGTCGCCGAGGTCCCGGATGACCTCCCAGTTCGGACCGATAAAGGTCAGGGGCCGATCCCGGACGGTCACCCTTCTGGCAAAACGGAAATCCTCTGAGAAAAACCCGTAACCGGGATGGATGGCGGTACATTCGGTATGATCGGCCACGGAGAGAATATCGTTGGGATCGGTGTAGCTCGCAATCCGCCAGGCGTTGTTGCGATTGGTTCGGCTGTTGATATTGAGTCTGACATGTCTGGAATCTTCATCGGCAGGAGTGTAGACCACCACATAATCCAAACCCAGATCTTTGCAAGCTTCCATGATCCGGATGGCAATCTCGCCCCGGTTTGCTATGAGCACTTTTTCTTTCATATCTCTACCACAACTCTTCGGTCCGGCATAACGCATCCATAGTTAATCCGGGCTGAGTGACCGGAATGATCACCTGACCAGCAAAAAACAGGTGAGCGGAAATAAAAAAAAAGGCTGCCAGAAAGCTTTCTCGCGTGGCTGACCGGACAGCATGATTGAGGAATTTACCAAAATCACCCGGGCTTCGCTCGTCAAAAGTCTCTTCTTGACACCCTGATTAAAATAGGCAACTGTCTTTCCAGCGGCCGCCGATCACCATTTTTTTCTGTAGCACACGGCAATTCTTGCATAAAGAGCCGACTTTATAACGATTTTATGTCGATACGTCAATTTTTTTCTGGCTGGCCATCTTTTCATTGGCCGACTTCAGCTGCCTATGTAATAATACACGGGAAACGCCCTCGCAAAGGGCGAACCACTTGAAATTTTACCATTAATGGACATGGACAAAGACCCTTCTTCAGATTCGCCAGGCGAATCGAACATATTCAAACGTTTCATTCAGTTTTTAGGTTTCGATCGCACTATTGATTCCCCGGAGGAACTCGAACACGAAATCCAGGAACTCCTGGATGACGGACAGGAACAGGGGCTGATCTCTTCGGAAGAAGGGAAAATGATCCACTCCATTCTTGAATTCCGTGATACGGTTGCCCGGGAGATCATGACCCCGAGTTCCGAAATGATCTCCGTGCGTGCCGATTGCCCCTATGACAAGCTTGTGCAGATCATCATCACCCATGGTTTTTCCAGGATCCCCGTATATAAGGATAAGCCGGACAACATCATCGGGATTATCTTTGCCAAAGACCTCCTCAAGTATATGAACCCAAAGCAGACGCTGGTAGCCGCAGACCTGATCAAGCCCGCCTATTTTGCTCTGGAAAACATGAAAATCGTTGATCTGCTGCGAGATTTTCAGCACAAAAAAGTACACCTGGCCATCATCACCGACGAATTCGGCAGTGTCAGGGGGTTGACCACCCTGGAAGATGTTCTTGAAGAGATCGTCGGTGAAATCACCGATGAAACAGACCGTCCCGATACCGACATCAAGATCCTTGATGACCGAAACATTATCGTCGATGCAAGAATCGACATCGAGGATGTTGAAGACCATTTCGGGGTCACCCTTCCCGAAGGCCCCTACGAATCCATCGGCGGCATGATCATCCACTCTCTGGGCCATCTGCCGGGTGCCAATACGTCCTTGACCGTCGGCGCACTGAATTTCACCGTGCTCTCGGCAACCCGTCGTCGCGTCAACGAAGTCAGAGTCACTTCAGCCGCTGCCAAGCCCTGACCGCCTCGCTGATCGCCTGATGAAAGACATGAGCCGGACGGAAACAATGAACAGCGTCGGAAGTTTTTTCAAACCAGCACGTATCCGGAGTGCGGTCTTGATATTCCTGTCCGCCCTGCTGCTCCTGTTCGCTTCTCCCGGCCCGACGAATACCGGCGCCATTGTCTGGATCGCCCTCGTTCCTCTTCTCTTCGTCGTCTGCCGGCAGGATACTACTCCCTTGAAGGCCGCCGCGGCAGGACTCTTCTGCGGTCTCCTCTACTATACAGCCCTTCTCTCCTGGATCATGATCGTCCTCGGCAACTATGGCGAGATGCCGATCTGGATATCCCTGCCGGTCCTCCTGATTCTTGCTCTGTACATGTCGATCTACCCGGCAATTTTTTCTTTTTTGACCAACAAATTCCAGAACCGATTCACCATCATCTGGACCGCTCCGGTCATCTGGGTAGGCCTGGACTGGCTGAAATCCATAGCTTTTACCGGCTTTCCGTGGATGGATCTGGCCTACACCCAGTTCCGGACCCCGCTCCTGATGCAGTCCGCCGATCTTGCCGGCCACCACGGGGTCACCTTTCTGATCGTTCTGGTCAACTGCCTCCTGTTCAGCACAATCAGCAGCCGGTTCAGGAAAACCGGGCGCAGCCTGAAGTCCCTGAAACCTGCATTTCTGGCTCTGCTGCTCATTGCCTCATGCCTGGCCTATGATTTTTTCAGATTCCACCAGCTGGAGGAAATCGTCGCACACGCCGACCGGATGAACGTTGCGGTCGTCCAGGGAAATATTGATCAGGGGCAGAAATGGCTGCCGTCCCTGCAGCGAAAAACCTTGAACAAATACCTCGAACTGTCCCGAGACATCGTCGCAGAGGAAAAACCGGAACTGATCATCTGGCCGGAAACAGCCATGCCTTTTTACCTTCAGGAATCAAAACACCTCGACCGGATCAGGGCTCTGGGTCTCACCGAAGAAAGCCCCTTCGTGCTGACCGGAGCGCCATACCGGGAAGCAGCCCCATTGACCGGCAAACCACTGTACTTCAACAGCGCCTTCCTGATTCCCGGCGGAGAAGAGCGCCTCCTCCGCTATGACAAACAGCACCTGGTGCCCTTTGGAGAGTATGTGCCGCTGAAACGGCTCCTGCCTTTTCTGGCTCCTTTTGTCGAAGCGATTGCCGATTTTTCCCCCGGCAAAACCACCATTCCATTGCCTTGTCATGATGGCCGAGTTGGAGTATTAATCTGCTTTGAATCTATTTTTCCGGCCCTTGCCCGGTCCCAGACCATTGCCGGAGCAAACCTCCTGGTCAATCTGACCAATGACGCCTGGTACGGCCGCTCCGGCGCCCCCTGGCAACACCTGGCGATGGTGGTTCTCCGGGCCGTTGAAAACCGGCGAAGCCTGGCCCGCTCCGCCAATACCGGGGTCAGCGGCTTTATCGATCCGCTGGGACGGATAGCTCATGAATCACCGCTTTTTGAGGATTTTACCGCCGGCAGACAGATGGTCTTGCTTGAAGAGAGATCTTTCTTCACCTTCGGGATCGGCTGCTATTTTGGCCTGTTCTGTCTGCTGGTCATGCTTATATTAACCTTCATCTCATACAAAATTCCGGCCCGATCCGGTAAAGGAGACGCTCATGTCAATTGAACTCAAGCAGAAACTTCAGGACCTCAAAGGCCGCCTACTTACCCTGCGGAGCCATCTTTGAAGTAGATGAAAAGAAGGAAAGAATTGCGGAACTTGAGCAGCAGACCCTGAAACCGGGTTTCTGGGGCAACCAGGAAACCGCCACCGCCGTTCAGAAAGAACAAGGGCGGCTGCAGGGCGTTGTCGAGCACTGGGAGAACTGCTGGAAAGAGTGGGAAGAGGCGGAACTGCTGCTCTCCCTCGCACTCGAGGAAAAAGACAGCGATGCTGAAAACGAAGTGGCGACCCTTCTTGACCGGCTGGATAAGGACGTCGATGCCTCGGAATTGCTCTGCATGTTCACCGGCGAGCACGACGCCAACAACGCCATGCTCTCGATTAATGCGGGCGCCGGCGGCACCGAGGCACAGGACTGGGTCAGCATGCTGCTGCGCATGTATCTGCGCTGGGCCGAGGAAAGCGGCTTCAAGACCGAGATTCTCGATCAGCTCCCCGGTGACGAAGCGGGGATCAAGAGCGTCACGGTGATGATCAGCGGCAATTACGCCTACGGATACCTGCGCTCGGAAATGGGCATCCACCGGATGGTGCGCATTTCTCCGTTCGATGCCAGCGGCAGACGCCACACGTCCTTCGCCTCGGTCTTCATTTTCCCGGAACTGGACGACGATATCGTTGTCGATATCAACGAAAAAGACCTCCGGATCGATACCTATCGGGCCAGCGGCGCCGGCGGCCAGCATGTCAACAAGACCAGCTCGGCAATCCGCATCACCCACCTCCCTTCCGGAATCGTGGTCCAGTGCCAGAACGAGCGCTCCCAGCACCGGAACAAGGACACGGCAATGAAGATGCTGAAGGCGAGACTCTATGAACGGGGAAAGGAACTCCAGAAAGAAGACCAGCAGGAACTGCACGGCGACAAGAAGGAAATCGCCTGGGGCAGCCAGATCCGCTCCTACGTCATGCAGCCTTACCGGCTGGTGAAAGACCACCGCACCAACTGTGAAATGGGCAATGTCGACAGTGTCATGGACGGCAACCTGGATCCTTTCATCAAGTCATTCCTGTTATGGCAGAGATGATTCCACACCGGGGGACGGGATCAGGATCATTCATGGTCCGGCGCCACCGCCCTTCGGCTTTGCGAACTCCTTCCGCAACGGATTGTCCCGTCCCGCATTTTCCGCATGACCCGGTGCGGAAAATGCGGGACGGGGATAACCTCCGATGATCGATACCCCTTGCGCCAAATGCGGCTCGTGCACCGCCGTCTGCCCGGTGTACCAGGTGACCGGCCGGGAATCCGATACCGCCCGCGGCAGAATCCATCTTCTGGAAAAACTGGCCGGAACCGAGCACTCCAGAGAATTCAGCAGGATTTTCTCCCGCTGCCTGCTCTGCAACGCCTGCTCCTTCAGTTGCCCCAGGGGAATCAACCTGCCGGCGATGGTCATCGAGGCCCGGAGCAATGCCCCGAACCTTCTCACCATCGCCACGCTCAAAAAAACGGTGGCGGAAAGATGTCTTGCCGGTGACCCCCTCCTCAGGAAACTCGCATCGGTTCTCAAGTTGTCGAAACCTCTTCTTGAAAAACTCCCCGAAAGTAGCGGCCTGCGACTCAAGCTTGGCATCCTTGCCGGAACGCCGTCCGTTCCCGAACCGGAACCGGACCCTCCCTCTTCCGGAAAAGAGCGCCGTAACCAGTTGTTGCTTTTCAGTGGCTGCCTGGCAACCCATCTGTACCCGGAAATCACCTCGGCCTGCCGGGAGCTGGTCGCCAACGGGCGGGATTTCAGGATCACCGCGCCCGTTCAGCATTGCTGCGGGCTCGCCTCTCTAAGCCACGGCAATCTGGAAACAGCAAAAGATCTGGCGAGAAAAAACATCGCCTCTTTTGCCGACAGCACCAGTCCGATCCTGACGACCTGCGCCTCCTGCTTCAGCCACCTCAAATCCTATCCCGACCTTTTTGCCGACGATCCGGAATGGAGGGAAAAATCAAAGGAGTTCGCCGATCGCCTGCTGGAGTTCGCATCATTTTTGGCCAATCATCCCGGGGCGAGGGCTAACGAGAATCCGGCCGGGACAAAAAAACGACGCGTCCTGTATCACGACCCGTGTCACCTCCGCTTCCGGTCCGGGGATTTTACAACCCCTCCTCGTAAAATTCTCTCGTCACTCAGGGATGTGGAACTCGTTGAGCTGCCGGGAGGGCCCAGGTGCTGCGGGCTTGGCGGACTATTCAACCTCGCCCATCCCGATCTTTCCGGCCGAATCGGGGCGCAGCTTGTCGAAGAACTGCTGGAGGTCCGGCCGGAGGCAATCGTTTCGACCTGTTCTGGATGCCTTCTCCAGCTCAAATTCCTTACCGCTGCTGAAAAAGATCTGCAGGTCGAGGTGTATCATCTGGCTGATTTTGTGAACCGGTGCAGACATTGATAAACTTGCCCGAACACCCTCATTCCCCCTTGCAGAAATAAGGGTGATTGCTATAATCCTCATTTGCAACCTGACAAAATTCATCAAACAGTCAAGGAGTCTCTTTTTATGAAAGTTTTACGACGTATTACATCAGTCCTGGTAACGGCGGCCCTGCTGATGCCCGGCGTCTCATCTGCAGATGTCGACTGGCAGGCCCGCTCAACCCTGAAACCGGCGAGCAAACCGATCGACGTTGCGGTAACCGCCGACGGCAAGCACACCTTTATTTTGAGTGAGGGTGGCAAACTGTTCATCTACGATGAAGAAAGCAAACTCCACGACACCCTCGAAGTCAGCCCGGACATGAACAGGGTTGCCGTCGACGGTGTCGGCGCCCGGGTGTTTCTCAGCAACGGTAAGGATGGATCGGTCCACGAGCTGATTCTTGAGTATGTGGCCAAGCTCGATTACACCGGGTCCGCATTTCTCGGCAACAATGCGGCGCCCGTGGTCCTGGCAGTCTTCAGCGACTTCCAGTGACCTTACTGCGCCCGTTTGGGGCCGCTATTCGAGCAGGTGCTCGAAAAAAATCCCGACACTCTCAAGATCGCTTTCAAGAACTTTCCGATCAACAGTCACAAAATGGCCAGACCTGCAGCGCAGGCCGCCCAGGCCGCAAATCTGCAGGGGCTTTTCTGGCAGTACCACGACAAGGTATTCGAAGACTATAAAAACCTGAGCGATGAGAAATTCATCACAATCGCCCAGGAGGTCGGTCTCGATCTGGACCGTTTCCGGAAGGATATGAACAGTCCGGAAACCCAGCAGCTGATCAACCGGGACATGAACGACGCCGCCAATGCCGGGGTCAGGGGCACCCCCACCCTTTACCTGAACGGCCGACTGGTCAAGGATCGTTCTCCGGCAGGATTGCAGAGCATGATTGATGCGGAATTGAGAAAGCTGAAAAAGAAATAACCTTACTGCATGAATAAAGCCTGCCTGTCTGGAAACAGATATTGATCTTATGGAAATGCCGGACGTGTTCGTTGCGCCCGGCATTTTTTTTCTGATTGCCACCGAGTTTCAGCCGGTTTTCGGCCAACAATATAAGTTTTGATATTGTTGGTTTATTCAAATATCGGTGTGGAGTAGAACATAAGTTGAACCATCCTTCGACAGGCTCAGGATGAGCTGTATCAAGCTTAAGTTGAGCAGCTTGTCTGCTTTTAGGAAAATTACACCCGAAGGGTGAAAATAGTAATTCCGCTCACTCTGACAGTGAGCCTGTCGAACTGTCGAAGAGTCATTGGCTGAAATTCGATGGTAAACAGCTTTCTTTTTTGACCTGAAGAGATGAACATAATCTGAAATGGAGACCCGCTTGTCATCCTCTCATACCCTTCAATTCAACGACAACGATGCCGCCCGCATTCTCTACGGCAACCTCAACAAGAACCTGGAATTGATCGAAAGCGCCATGGATGTCACCATCAAGGTCCGGGGTACCGAGGCGGTGATCAGCGGGCGAAAACATGACATCGATATCGCGAGATCAGCGCTCAACCAGCTCTACGAGATGATCGTCGGCGGCTTCCCCGTCTATCAGCAGGATATCGCCTATGCCCTGCGCATCCTCAACCGGACCCCGGGCGCCGTGCTCAAAACCATCTTTCAGGACCAGGTCTTTCTTTCCGCCAACCAGGGAATGATCTCGCCCAAAAGCATCAACCAGAAGAAATATATCGAAGAGATCCGGCAGAACGACATTGTCTTCGGCATCGGCCCGGCGGGAACCGGCAAAACCTTCCTCGCCGTCGCGATGGCCGTCGCCGCATACACCGGCAATCAGGTCAAGTCGATTATCCTGGCGAGACCCGCGGTGGAAGCGGGTGAAAAACTGGGGTTTCTGCCCGGCGACATGGCCCAGAAGGTGAACCCCTACCTCCGTCCGCTCCATGACGCCCTCTACGCCATGCTGGGCCGGGAGAAAACCACCGCCCTGATCGAGCAGGAGGTTATCGAAATCGCCCCGCTCGCCTTCATGCGGGGCCGGACCCTGAACAACGCCTTTGTGATTCTCGACGAGGCCCAGAATACCACCCGTGAACAGATGAAGATGTTTCTGACCCGCCTCGGCTTCAACTCACGGGCGGTCATCACCGGTGATATCACCCAGATCGACCTGCCCGACAGCAAAAATTCGGGCCTGATCCATGCTGCAAAAATACTCAACAATATCAAAGGGATATCTTTTTCAAGGTTCACTGAAATCGATGTCGTGAGACACCCGCTGGTCCAGGAAATCATTATCGCCTACGGTAAAAACACTTCCGGAGGAGCCAGGAAAAAATAATGCCAGTCCTCTTACGATCAGAATACCGGGGCCCGGTCCGGGTCAGCAGCGGGGAGATACTCCGCACGGCTGAGGCGCTACTGAAAATCTGCCGACTGGAGGATCACGAGTTGAGCCTTCTGCTGGTGGACGACGAACAGATGACCCTCCTGAACCGCGACTACCGGGCAAAAAACAAACCGACCAACGTCCTTTCCTTTCCGATGCTGGACGCCCCCCCCGGGCCTGGCCCGGAAATGATCGGCGATATCGTGATCTCCATCGACACCGCTGCCCGGGAAGCCGCCGAGCGAAAGGTCTCCTGCCACCAGCGGATCACCCGGCTCATGGTCCACGGGCTGGTCCACCTTCTCGGTCTGGACCATGAAAGATCGGAAAAGGAAGCCCGCCTGATGGAGGCGAAAGAGCGGGAATTACTTGATGAACTGCACAAAAAAATGAGGAGAATGAGCATGATCAGTCTGGCAATCAATGTTGACCATGTGGCCACCATCCGGCAGGCCAGGGGCATTCACGAACCCGATCCGGTGACTGCTGCGGCAATCTGCGAACTTGCCGGCGCAAGGGGCATCGTTGTCCATCTGCGTGAAGACCGCCGCCATATCCAGGACCGCGATGTCCGGATTCTGCGCGAAACGGTCCGGACCAAACTGAACCTGGAAATGGGCGCCACCGAGGAAATCATCAAAATCGCCCTCGATCTGAAACCGGACATGATCACCCTGGTCCCGGAAAAACGGGCGGAACTGACCACCGAAGGCGGGCTCGACGTCGCCGGACAGAAAAAAAAGCTCGCCAAAGTCGTGAAACGGATGAGCGACCAGGGAATCCCGGTTTCGATGTTTATTGACCCGGATTCCCGCCAGATCGCAGCCTCCAGAGAGGTCGGCGCAACCTTCGTCGAGATCCATACCGGCCGCTACAGCGATGCCGAAAGCGAGAGCGAGGAGCACCACGAGTTCGAACTGATCGCCGCCGCCGCCGAAGAGGCTTATGAGAGCGGGCTCCGGGTCAACGCCGGGCACGGCCTGAATTACCTGAATACCACCAGAATCGCCGCCCTCGGAACCATCGAGGAGTTGAGCATCGGACACGCGATCATGGCCCGGGCCATCTTTGTCGGCCTCGACCAGGCGGTCCGGGAAATGCTGGCGTTGATCTGAGAAGCCGGGAGGAAGAAGCCAGAAGTCAGAAGCCAGAAGCCAGGAGACATGAGCCGGGAGCCGGGAGTAGGAGGATTTAAGTCCTATACTTGTCGGGGAAAAGATTTTATTCTGACTTCCGGATTCCAGCTTCCCCTCTTTTTAGAAAACTGGCTGACTTCTCGTGAATCGATAATGTCAAAAAAAATCCTATTGAGAGCACATTAATGACCAGCGTAAACACTTTCAGTGCCGAAGACCGGTCGATGGTTCCTTTCTTCGTCAAGCAGAAGATCTCCATCGAGCGGGGTGAAGGGGTGTATGCCTGGGACGAGGAGGGCAACCGGTATCTTGACTTCACCGCCGGCTGGGGGGTCACGAGCATCGGTCACGCCCATCCGGTGATCAGCGCGGCGCTGGCCGAGCAAGGCAAAAAGATTCTCCAGTGCCCGAACTCCGGCCTCACCTACTCGCCGGTCCGGGCAGCATTGGTCGACCTGATGCGGGAAATTCTTCCGAAAAACCTCACCAGAATCTTTTTCGCGAGCAGCGGCGCGGAAGCGAACGATGCCGCGATCAAGCTCGCCCGCAAGGTGACCGGCCGGATCGATATCATCTCCACCCACCAGAGCTTCCACGGCCGGACCATCAGCACCGCCTCGGCCACCGGCCAGGCCAGGCACCGGGAAAAATTCAATCCGCTGATGCCGAACAATCTCTTTGTAAAATTCGGCGACCTTGCTGATCTTGAGAGAGCGCTCAACGACAGTGTCGCCGCCTTTATCCTGGAACCGATCCAGGGTGAAGGCGGGGTGATCGTCCCCTCCGGCGAATACCTGAATGAGGCGTTGGCCCTCTGCCGGAAAAATGGATCGCTGATGATCATCGATGAGATTCAGACCGGATTCTGCCGCACCGGGCCGATGTTCGTCAGCGGCTCAGTCGGACTGGAACCTGATTTCCTGACCATGGCCAAAGGCATTGCCGGGGGCTTCCCGTTCGGGGGTTTTGCGATGAGCGAAGAGGTGGCGGCAAAAATCGAGATCGGCGATCATGGCGGCACCTACTGCGGCAACCCGCTTGGCTGCGCGGTCGCCCACGCCGTGATAAAATATCTGGTGGACAACAACATCTCTGAAAATGTTGAAAAAGTCGGACACTTCGCCAGCGAAACCATGAAGGGGTGGCACCGCCAGTATCCGAAACTGATCACCGACGTCCGGGGCAAAGGGCTCCTGCTGCTGATCCAGTTCAAAGATGACAAAACTGCGGCCAGGATCAGTGACGACTGTCTGGCAAAACGCCTTTTTGTCCGACAGACCCAGGGCAACGGAATCAGGATCTTCCCGGCTTTAAACATCACCAACGACGAAATGGCCGAAGGGCTTAACATCCTGCAGGAAGCGATCGCAAAGGTTGCCGGCTGAGAACCACTCGGCACAAGACACCTGGGGCAACACAGTTGCGAAAAGGGAATCTCCGGAGTCAGACACTAGTGTCACGTCAACTCTGAACCGTCACATCTTCCTCGTCGTTTTTCGCGCCTCCTGCGTTACCTGTTGGGTTACATAGCGCTGCTATGCAACCCAACACGTGCCTTGCCGGCACAAAAAATGCCGGAGAAATATTATGACATTTCATCCTTGACGCGACACTAGTCCTCTGTGAACCCTTCACCCTTGTGATATTTATGGTGCACTCCGCGGCGGAGTTTCTTGAAGGTGGATTCCAGAAACTCAACCCCCCACAGAACTCCGACGGCCACCAAGGTAATGGAGAGGGCCATGGGCAGATTGCCCAGACCGATGGCCGCGCCGATGCCGGCGAGGACCCAGATGATCGCGGCAGAGGTCACTCCCTTGACCAGCCCCTCCTTCGACATGATCACCCCGGCGCCGATGAAGCCGATTCCGGTGACCACCTGGCCGAGGACCCGGGAAGGATCAAGGGTGTATTCATTCAGGGAAGCGGCCAGGCTCACGAAGATATGGGTACCGAGACAGATCAGGATGCTCGTCCTGATCCCCGCAGGTTTACCTCTGAGCTGCCGCTCAAGCCCGACAATACCGCCGCAGAGCACCGTAGCGCCGATCCTGGTCCAGAAAACAATCCCGGTGGGATCGAGAACCGCGCTGTTTGACACCAGATTTTCCGTAATCATAAAATTGCCGGTTTCATTAAAGGGTCATTCCGAGTCAGATCATGCAATCCTCTTTTAACTTATTTCACAACTCAATGGAATCATATTCCAGGACAAATGAAGGATCCTGGAGGTTTCTTTTCCTGAAGAGGCAAAGAGCAGATCAGAGGGAAAAAACCCCGGCAATCTTTTCGGACTCATTTGCCGGAACTCACCCCAATGAATATTGTGGCAACAGGACAAATCGTTTCCAAAAATGATGTGACATCTCTTATGATAAATACTCCAAGGAGGGTGCTATGAAAAAAATCATACCGGCTGTTTTTCTGATCCTGCTCGGCGCAACTGCCGTCTATGGCGCAGGGCGATCCGTCGATTACCAGGTGAACGGGGAGTCTTTCGAGGGCTACTTTGTCTCACCGTCTCCCACCGCGCCGCTTGTTCTCCTGGTCCACGACTGGGACGGGTTGACCGGCTACGAGGTGAAGCGCGCCGAGATGCTTGCCGGACTCGGCTATGCGGTTTTTGCCGCCGATCTTTTCGGTAAAGGGATCCGCCCCACGGAAAACAAGGACAGAAAGCAGCATACCGGCGAGCTTTACAAAGACCGGGTAAAGATGCGCGCCCTTTTAAACGGGGCGATGACCACGGCCGGGGCACTCGGCGCCGATATCGATAACGCGGTGGCGATGGGGTATTGCTTCGGCGGGGCGGCGGTCCTTGAATTCGCCAGGTCCGGCGCCGACCTGAAGGGTTTTGTCACCTTCCACGGCGGACTTGCCACCCCGGAGGGCCAGGACCATTCGGCAACGAAAGGGAAACTCCTGATCATGCACGGCACCGCCGACCAGAGCATCACCATGGACCATTTCGCAGGCCTCGCCAAGGAACTGGAAAACCATCAGGTCCCCCATGAAATGATCACCTACGGCGGCGCGCCCCATGCCTTTACCGTATTCGACTCGGACCGCTACCGCGAAGACGCCGACCGGAAATCATGGCAGAGATTCGGTCAGTTCCTGAAAGAGGTGACCGGCAGATAGAATTTTTCAAGGGCGCAACAAAAGGCCGGCAATTGATTGGCAGCAGCCGGCCTTTTGCTGCTTGATTTGCACTTCGAATCAGGCGCCCCCTTCCTTTTCCTCCTGCATCATCCTGACAAACTCGTCAACCAGTTCCGGGTCCCATTGTCCTGAGTCCCGTTCTTTTTCAAACAGCGAGAGAGCCTTCTTGAAACCGGCGCCCTTGCGATAGACCCGGTCGCCGGTGATCGCATCCCATGAATCGGCAATCGCCACGATCCTTGCCAGATAAGGGATCTCGTCTCCCCTCAATCCGTCCGGATACCCCAGACCATCCCATCGTTCATGGTGAGAGCGGGCAATATCGGAAAAATGTCTGAACTTTTCAAGGGGCCTTAAAATTGCGGCAGTCAGGAGGGGGTGCTCCTGTATCTTGGCATACTCTTCCTCCCGCAACTTTCCCGGTTTGTTCAAAATACTGTCCGGAATGCCGATCTTGCCCAGATCATGGATCATGGCGCCCTGGGCTAGAGATTTCAGCTCGTCCCCGGATATACCGACCCGCCTTCCCAGCTTGACCGCATACCTGGCGACGTTTTCCGAATGGTTCGCGGTGTATTCGTCCCGTGCCTCCAAGGCTTTGGAGAGTGAGTTCAGGATCGCAATATAGGCCTGATTCAGTTCATGAAACAGAGCTTCGATGCTCCGGGCCATCTCATTGATCGACCGGCCAAGCCTCCCGATCTCGTTTTTCGGACCATATTCAACCCTCGCTTTGAACTCCCCTGCCGCGATCTTCTTTGTCACCTCTCCCAGTTGCCTGAGCGGAGCAAGGACTCGCCAGTTTACGATGAGAAAAATAAAGAGGACCATGCCGACCAGTGCCACAGAGAGCATGAAAACAATCCGCTTCTCATACAGATCGTCAATCTCTCTGATCATCTCGAAGGTTCTGTTCAGGTTGATCTCCACTTCAAGCCCGCCAAGCACCTCGTTTTTGTAATGGATCGGAACGATTACATCGACCGAGTGGATGATGTTGCCGTTTTCATCAACGTGATTGCTCTCTATCTCCCTCCCCAGGTAAGGCGCATTCTTGCGGATAACCTCGCCATATTCCGCCGAAAGGTCCTTGGTCAGTTTATCAGGCTCATCCATGAAGGCGAATATTTCACCGGCTCTGTTGTAGCAGTAGATATTGATGATCGAAAAACCAAGCTGGCTGATATCATGGGTCTTGGCGCCATAGAGAACTCCGCTGACCCTGAGCGAATCATAGGGGTCCGGCAGGGCCTGGATCTCCCGCTCAATCCCCAGCAGATATGCCAGCGCCTGTTTCTTTGTTTCGTGCAGGATACTGCCCTCGATAATCTCTTCGGAATAATTGAACTGCACCAGGGTCATTACCGACAGCCCCAGGGCGATAATGAGAATGACCTGAAAAGAGAGGGTCTGAAAAAATTTGATCCGCATAATGATCATTGAACCACAAAAGAACTCATCGGGTGAAGAGGCAATGTGACATGCAAAAAAACAGGCCGCTGTCCAAAGGGCATGCCAACTGCATGAGTATTCTCCGGCAAGTCTGCCACCTAATGTACACGAAGCCTGCCACCCATTGTACGGCAAAGCTGCCACCCATTGTATTTGATTCCTGCCACCCATTCTCCGGCAAAGCTGCCACCTGAATTTTGGATTTAGCGACGTAGGACAGCCGTTGGTATTGTGAGCCTTTTTTTCAATATGAAGAAAGGAGACACAGATGCCGGCAGAGAGGTTGTCTATGCGAAAAGTAAGAGAAGTCCTACGGTTAAAATTTGACTGTAATTTAAGCAACCGGAAAATTTCCAGCTGTTGCGGGACAAGTCGACCGACGATTGCTGATTATCTGCGTCGTTTTTCGGTGTCCGGCCTACCATGGCCATTGCCGGATGATCTCAGCGACGAGAATGTGGAGCGGTTGCTGTTTCCACCGCCCCCGCAGGTTCGGCGCGATGCCCGTTTGGTGCCGGATTGGGCGGTTGTACATCGCGAATTGAGAAAAAAAGGCGTTACGCTCTTTCTGCTCTGGCAGGAGTACAGAGAAGGCAATCCAAACGGATATCAGTACAGTTGGTTTTGCCGGAAATATCATGCCTGGACCGGCAAGGTGGATCTTGTCATGCGCCAGGAGCATCGTGCCGGAGAAAAGATATTTGTCGACTATGCCGGTCATACTGTACCGATCATTGACAGTCATACCGGCGAAATCAGGACAGCTCAGGTTTTCGTAGCTGTCCTTGGAGCCAGCAGCTACACGTATGCCGAGGCAACCTGGACCCAAGGTCTGCCGGATTGGATCGGCTCTCATGTTCGCACATTTGCGTTTTTCGGCGGTGTTCCTGAAATTGTGGTGCCTGATAATCTTAAAAGCGGCGTTTCCAAGGCCTGCCGCTATGAACCGGATCTCAATCCAACATACCAGGATCTTGCAAGCCACTATCAGGTCATAGTTCTGCCGGCAAGGGTAAGAAAACCACGGGACAAGGCCAAGGTGGAAACAGCCGTTTTGGTGGTGGAACGCTGGATTCTCGCCCGCCTGCGCAATCATACATTCTTTAGTCTGGCAGAAGTCAATCAGGCGATCAGAAAGTTGCTTGTTGAACTCAATGATCGTCCATTCAAAAAAATACCCGGCAGCCGCAAAAATCTTTTTGAATCACTGGACAAGGCAGCGCTTAAACCTTTGCCTGCTCAACCGTACCAGTATGCAGAGTGGAAAAAGGCCCGGGTGCACATCGACTATCATGTTGAGATCAATCGGCACTACTACAGCGTTCCGCACCAGCTGGTTAAAAAACAAATCGATGTTCGCATCTCGGCCAATATCGTCGAGTTCTTTCACCAGGGGACGCGAGTCGCCAGCCATGTCAGAAATAATCTCCCGGGGCGCCACACCACCAGCAAGGAACATATGCCGCCGGCCCACAGGCATTATGCCAAATGGTCGCCCGAGCGTTTCATCCGCTGGGCGAACTCAATCGGCCCGCAGACCGCCGAACTGGTGGAAAAGATACTCGCCTCACGGCCTCATCCGCAACAGGCATTCCGTTCTATTCTGGGCATCCTGCGACTTGAAAAAAGTTACGACACCGAGCGCCTGGAGATGGCCTGCCTGCGAGCTTTACATCTGGGGACGACTTCCTACAGAAGTATCGAATCGATCCTTAAAAACGGCCTGGAAAAAAAGACCCTGCATGATCCGGTGGAACAGCAGTCCCTGTTCAATCATGACAATATCAGAGGATCTCATTACTACAAACAGACACATTGAAAAAGGAGATACCATGCTTACCCATCCCACCCATGAAAAACTGCAATCCCTGCGCTTCTTCGGCATGGCTAATGCCCTCGGCGAACAGCTGCAGATGCCCGAGATCAAGGAATTATCGTTTGAGGAGCGTCTCGGGTTGCTTGTTGATCGCGAGATGACGGAACGAGAAAATCGCCGTATGGCAAAACGGCTGAAAAAAGCAAAACTCCGGCAGAGCGCTTCTGTGGAGGACATCGACTTTCGTCAACCACGTGGCCTTGACCGGGCTCTTGTTTTAAAACTCGCAGACTGTCATTGGCTTAAAGAACATCAAAATCTGATCATTTGCGGGTCAACCGGGGTGGGCAAATCCTATCTTGCCTGTGCTTTGGCGCAAAAGGCCTGCCGGGAAGGACATACGGCTCTCTATCTTCGCCTGCCCAGGCTCTTCCAGGATCTTTCCCTGGCAAAAGGTGATGGGCGGTATGGCAAGTTACTTGATGGTTTTGCCAAAACAAATCTCTTGATCCTTGACGATTTTGGCCTCAAACAACTCAATACGGAGCAGCGCCATGACCTTTTAGAAATTCTTGAAGACCGACACAAGCTGCAATCAACCATGGTAACAAGCCAGGTGCCAGTGGATCACTGGCATGAACTCATCGGGGACGCAACTCTTGCCGACGCCATTCTGGACCGGCTGGTTCACAACGCGCACCGGATAAATTTAAAAGGAGAATCTATGAGAAAAAAGAATTCAAACTTGAAGAAAGAGGCCCATTCGGAGTAAAGAAAAAACTCCTGCGTCGCTTCGCTCCGACAGGTGGCAGCTTTGCCGGAGAATAGGTGGCAGCTTTCACGTACATTAGGTGGCAACCTTCACGTGGACTGGGTGGCAGACTTCCGGGGAATACACAAACTGCAGAACAACGCCCGATTCTATTGAAACTCCCCGCGGCAGATAGCAAACGGAGTGCGACTTCGAACCACGGGGAATCTCCGTGTGGAAAGTTACTTACATCCATCAGATTCGCTCACTAACCGCTGGATTCCGGAATCGGAAAAGTGATATTCTGAAAACACCGGCACAAATAATCTGTCAAACTGGAATCATGTCATGGATGAACCGACGATCTACATTGTTGATGACGAGCCGCATGTCTTATCGAGCCTGAAACGCTTCTTCATGGGTGAGGGGTATTCGGTCGAAACATTCACCGACGGGAACTTGGCCCTGGAAAACCTCGCCGAAAGCAAAGTGGCTGTGGTCGTCACCGATTACATGATGCCGGGGATTTCCGGAATCGAGGTTCTCCAGAAGGCCCGCGAGATTGCGCCCGACACGGTGCGGGTAATGATCACCGGCGCCCTCGATCTTGAACTGGCATTAAAGGCCATCAGCAGCGGCGAGGTGTACCGGATCGTCGGCAAACCCTGGAACGACCTGGAGTTGAAAACCACGATCTCTCAATGTGTCGAACAATACAACCTGATCCAGGAAAACTACCGGCTGCAGGAAAAACTGCTGGACCAGGCGAAGATCGAGATGGTCAAAGCGCTGGTCGTCACCCTCAATCACGAGATCAACAACTCGCTGGTCTTTCTCTCCATCGGCATCGACAAACTCACCCGCTCCTTCGCCGAAAACAAAATCCCCGAAGACCATGAAATGTACATGAAGGAAATGAAAACGAGCTGCAACCGGATCGCCGAACTGATCAAGAAACTCCGCAACATCGAAGAGATCAAACTAACCGAATACCTGACCGGCAGCGGCACCATGATGATCGACGCCAAGGCTTCGAGGTAGTGACAGCTCCGGCGCAAAGTCATCCCCTGCCCCGTCGCCCTTCACGCCAAACAGCCAACACATCAAAAGCCCGGCCTTGAAGAAGATCAGGAAAGCCATGAAATCATGACAGTCATCCTTACTCCTTACTGAACTACTAAAAGGTGCCCCCCCCTGTACTATGCATTATTTTTTTTTCAGATAGGACTTGAGGTCACGATAATAATTTTCATGCGCCCCAATCATGATGAATTCCAGCCCATCCGCTACAACACGATATGAAAGCAGATATAATGTGGTTTTGATTTTGAATTTGTGAATAAAAGCACCCCTTAAATCACCTTTTTTTTCGATGCCAATTGAGGGGTTCCGGGCAATTTCTTTTATTTCGTTGTCGAGATCGTTTTTTTCATTCGGGTTAAATTTTTTGACTTTATTTTCAAATGACCTCGATTGATAGATTTTCATTTGCGCTCAACCGAATTGGTACTCAGTTTTATCCCCTTGCTTTAACTCTTCTATTCCAACAAGTATTTCCTTTATTAAATCATAGGTTAAATCCGGGTTTTCCTCTGCGTATTTGCCAATTCTGGCCCAATGCTCAATTTGTCCTGTCAGCGACCGATGGTCAATTTTGCTAATTTTTTTTGCTTCGTTTACCAATTCCTCTGAAATACGCACCGCCATAGCCATTTTCCCACCTCCGTGACTTGGTTGTTAATGATGTCAACATATATCAGATTGCAGCACAATGCAACTTTGTGCTGCATTGTGCTTCTTGCGGCATCGAGATAGGACGGCGGGACGTGGCTGCGGAACTGATCAAGAAACTCCGCAACATCGAAGAAATCAAACGAACCGAATACCTCTCCGGCAGCGGCACCATGATGATCGACGCCAAGGCTTCGAGATAGTAAACCCTGGATCAGGCACACCCCCGGCATTAAATCTTTGCCGGCTGCACGACTTTGAAATGAAAGAAGACAAGCGTGATCGCCATTTTGCAGAACCAATCGGCCCCCCCAACATGCCGAGCCTCCGAAAAGACCTCACACAGTCATAACCTGCAAGCACCAATGAGGATTATCAATAACAAACATATCTTTGATGCAATTTCTCCTCTATGCCGGTAATCTCATGCCTGACAGTCAATCCTCTTTGGAAATATCTTTACTTGTAATTAAGTATGGTGGCCCGGAATTTTTATGAGCAATCTTAAATGATTTTTTTTGACAGGAATTGGTGTTTTGACCGTGCGTCCTGCTGAAAAAGACTTCAGTCCTCGCTCGACTGGACCAGCAGGCCCCCAGTTCGAGGCGAAAATCGGAACGCATTATGCGCTTGCCTTGCTGGCGAGCACTGAGCCGCTCGGACTGCCGGGTGCGATCGTCGATCGGCTTGAGTTTCAGCGAGGCGGGCAGGGGCATCCGCTTGATGACGTCATCGTGCGGGGTGCGACGCCTCAGGGCGAAGTTCGGTGTCTTGAGATTCAGGTCAAACGATCGATGGCGTTTACGGAAAACGACGCCAATTTTCAGTCTGTCGTGGACGGGATCGTCAGGGCGCGAAAGATCGAGCCGGATCGACGCTTCGCCGTCGCAATTGAGCGGACGACAGGCGTGATCGAGAATGGCGTGCAGGAAGTGCTGGAACTGGCACAGCAAACGATCGATGCCGCGTCATTCCTAAAGCTCCTTGAGACGGATGGGCGCAGCAACAAAGATATGCGGGCGTTCGTGGCCGCATTCAGAGCGCTCCTCGCAGCGAAAGACGAAACGGGGAACGACGTTCTCCATGACGTCCTTCGGTCATTTTCGGTGCTGACTTTCGACTATGCACGTCCGAACTCAATGGCGGAGTATCATGACCGACTGCGTGCGCGATATTTGGCGTCTGAGAAAAGTGACGCCGGTCTCTATGACTCGTTATTCGGACTCGTCCTTCGCGCCGACGCCATTGGCGGTGAATTGAACCGGGACGAATTGGTTCGAAAGCTGAACGACCTCGGCGTAAGCGTCGGCGCGGCGCCAGGGCTTGCCGTTGTGCGCCGCCATATCGAGGAATTGAGTCGCCACGCACTCCAAGACATCGGTCTTACGGTTAAGGATTGCCGGCTCGCACGGGAAAAGCCCCGGCGCGAATTGGAGGAGCTGCTTCAGGAGGCGGAAACACAGGGTGGCGTGGTTGAAATATCGGGACCCAGTGGGGTCGGTAAATCCGGCTTGCTGAGATCCGCTATCGAGGCGCGCGAAGCGGTCTCGCGCATTTTGGTGTTGGCTCCGGACCGAACGCCACCTGGCGGCTGGCCAGCGATGCGCGCCCTTTTCGGCATCGAAGCCGCAGCTGACGAATTACTGAGCGATCTTGCCTGCGACGGCGGCGGCTATCTCTGCATTGACGGCCTCGACCGGTTTCGCGACAGCGCGCAACGAAAGACGGTTATTGACCTCTTGCGGGCGGCGCTGCGTTGTCCGGGCGTGACGGTGCTGTTCACCGCGCGGCCCGGATGGGAGGATGAGGGCGCCCTCTGGATTGGCGAAGAGGTGTTCGCGCACTTGTCTGAGCGCGGACGCATGATCGTGGAAGGGCTTGACGATGAAGAAGCCGAGGCGCTCGCCAAGGCCGCCCCGCAACTCGCTCCCCTGCTGAGGCCCGACCACCCGGCGAAACCGCTCGCCCGCAATTTGCTGAAATTGCGACTGTTGGTCAGCACGCGCTTCAATAAGACGGAAGCGATCAGCGAAGCTGCGCTAGCGAGAGACTGGCAGGTATCCGGCGCGGTGGGGTCGGGCGAGCGAACGAGAGGCGAGATACACTCCCGCAAGCGGGTGCTCAACGCTGTCGCCAAGGGCCTCATCGACAATGCTGGGCTTGTCGATGTTTCCGGACAGGACGCGCAGGCAGTTGCAGAATTGATCGCAGACGAGGTGCTCGTCGAGATCCATCCGGATCGGGTCCGATTCCGGCATGATCTGTTTACAGACTGGGCGGTCGCCTGCATTCTATTCGATGATCCTGGCGTGATTGACAGGCTGGGGTTGGGCATCCCGCCGCCCTTTTGGATGGCGCGCGGGTTCGAGCTGGCGTGTCGGATGCTCGCCGAACGTAACGAGGACGAGGCGTGGCCGAAACTGCTCGCGCACTTGGAGGCGGAAGGCACCGCGCCCGGATGGGCGGGGTTGGCCCTGTTGGCGCTCGTCCGGTCCGAACGCGCTGAAGTGCTGCTCGGGCGATATGACGCTTTTCTGCTCGAAGATGAAGGGCGCCGCGCGGCGCTGTTGATCAGACGCTTTGTAGCGTCGCATACGCAGTCGGCTACCTCCCTGTTCAAGGAGGTCCTGCCGGAAGGGATCGCTGCGCCGGTAGGGATGGCCATTCCGAAAGGGCCGGAATGGATGCGGATGATCTTGTGGTGTTTGCAGCGGTTTGGCCAGTTGGGAGCGACAGCGTTATCGGCTGCGGTCGATCTTTTCCAGAATTGGCTTGTCCTTGCAGCGTTCGGCGAAAAGACCGTGACGCCGATCTTGCTCGATCGCTACGCCGATATTCTGGTTGCTGCTATTGAACGGAGGGACCGTCCTTTGCCGCGATATGGTGAGCCCCTTCCGGAAATCAAATACGCCGTGACTGGCGATGCGCTTGATACGGCCCGACTCCATCTTGCGCTATGGGCGATGAACTCTCCTGGCGCAGCGGCACGTTATCTTAACGCTGTCAAGGACTCGAAGCGGCCGGAAGCGGCGACGAGCCAGATCCTCGAATTTCCTGGACGGTTGCCGGGCGCAGCGCCTGCTGAATTCGCGGCCGCCTTTCTGCGCGCGCTCGAAGATGACGAGGAGGAAAACGAATTTCGTAGGAAGCTGGCGCGCCGCCGCTCCTATGTGATGTCTCGTGTTGACGGTCCTTTCGTGCTTGGCCGATGCGGCATCGGTGTATTCACGGAAATTCTTCAAGCTGCGCCCGCTACGGGTGTTGAGTTCATCAGAACCCTGATCGAGAGCGCGTGTGCGCATGAGGAGGATGATCCGGAATTTTCGGTTCAGTTCCTGGGAGAGACGCACAGGATTAGGGCGCTGTTCAGTTTTGGATGGTCACGCGGGCGCGCGCCGTCGGCCATGCTGACCAAGGCGCTAGCGGCGATGGAGCACTGGGCGCATAGAAGACTCGACAGTGGCGAGACGCTTGAAACTGTAATCGGAGACATCATCGCCGAGGGGGCTATCTTTGGCGCGCTTTGGCTTCTCATTGTCGATCTTGTCCTGTCTCATTCATCACTGAATGGAGCGCTTCTCCGAAACATCCTGGCGTCTCCGGAAACGCTGGCGCTAGACGCTGGCCGCGCCAATCTCGACGCGGTCGATCAAATGGGCGGAGGTGTGCTGGGACGCGCCTGGCGGGCGGGACCGGCAGCCGATCAAGCTGTCGAGAAAGATTTAGCGGGTCGCGTGTCACGCAGCGTCGCACTGCATGACGTTCTACCACAGATGGTCTTCAATCTGCACACGAGGAAGAACTAGGCGCACTGTGGGCACAGCTTGAAGCGGCAGTGAACCGGCTTGGGCCGTGGACCGACGACGCAGTCGACTGGGCGTCTCCGCAATTCATGGCCTCCCATGTGCTCCGCCTCGCCTCTCGGGACAATTATGAACTTGTAGCCGGAAAGGACGCGGCGGGCGAGGAACGCAAGGGATGGATTTATAAATGGCCGCCCGGACAGAAAAAATGGCTGGAAGAGGTGGCGGCAAAGGCGAATGCGGAGCAATTGACGTTCACCCGGTCGTTGGCGGTCCGTGCTGCGATGGACGACGAAACAAAAGTCTTCAATGTAAGCGCCGCCGATGCTGAAATGATTCTGGACGAGACTTCCGCCGCCGCCCCAGGCGAAGAGGAGCCGTCGCATGGTCCGAACGATCCCTGGCTTGCGCGAGTTTCCGCCGCGGCGTTTCTAGCCCGAGTTGTGTCTAAGGAAGACCTAGTGCGGCGTCGACAAGAGATTATATCGATCTTCGAGCAGGCGCTGCAATTTCAGGACCGGTCGATAGCCCTGCCGCGCGATGATGTCATGTATGACGCTCACGCGATGGCGATCACCGGGCGTCTTTATCTTACGGCCATTTCAGGAGATGAAGCGGATGCGGAAAATCTCCTGCAGGCCGTGGCCACATATCCCGCGAGCGCTGCGCCAGCATTTCTACGTCATGGAGGCATCGTCGAGAAGATCGACCAAAAGCTTTTGATCTCGCTTAGCCGAATCGCGCTTCTCGCTTGTATGATTCCACGACGCGCGCATTATGGGGAGGACGAAGCAGCTTATGACATACGCCGCGCTGATTTGGAGTCGCGCATTACCTCTCGGATCGAAGCGGAGCGGCAATGGCGGGAAGGTGGCTCGGAGCCGGACTGGCCGACGCCACCGCCACGGCGAACGCGACGTCGAAAACGGACCCTGATAATGGGAGGAGCAGGCGGCGCAAGGAAACTTGCCCCGCACGAATCGGAGTGGCCGGACTATTATTACGATGAGAAGGCCGGGGCAGCATGGTTGCGGATTCTCACACGCCTTGGCCCAAGCGCCGGATCGACGTCGATGGCGGTGATGCGCGCCAATCGCGACTGGCTTCTGGAGACGAACAGGTCGGGGGAGGACGGAGAAGACGACAGCGACATCGAGCGTGTCTGGACGCGCGGCTTGATGGACTTTGCGGCGGCGCATGCCCGTCACTGGTCGGATGAAATATGCCAGGAACTGGTATTCGACGTTCTCAAAGCCTTTCCAGATGAAGCTTTCATCGACGCTGCGGCGGCGTTCATCGTGCAGAGTGATCTTCATCATATTGAAGGAGATACGGCGGATCGAGCCTATCTGTTGTCGGTGCGTGAGGCTTTCTGGCCACGCCTCAAGGAGACATGGCATTGGCGCAGCCATCTGCTGTCGTCGAGAGATGGCCGCATGGAGATTCACCTAAAAGAGCTTGTCAGCGCATTCTACATGCGGTTGCATTACGGGTTAGGCGATGGACAGTCTTATACAAAGGGTTTATCCGACCCTGAACTGGCGCCGTTCATACCGCTGCTGTCGGAGATCGCCGGTGAGGCACCATCATGCCCGACCATTTCCCACCTGTATCTGAATGTCCTCGAATGCTTAGACCCATCGAAGGTTGAGGGGCCGCTAGCCTTCACGGCGGAACGATGGACGAAAGAAGCGAATAATCGTTTCTGGAACGAGTTCGGCGTCGGGCGCCGGGTTCTCTCTATCGGACAAAAGGCGGTTGTTTTATCTGATATTTCTGCATGGAATGCTGTTTGTGAGGCACTCATGGAGGCGGGCGTGACGGTTGAGACCGAGTTTTTAGAGCGCCTTCACGGGGAGTCAAGCCAATGAGTATGGGAAAATACGCTTTACTTAACGACTTTGCTATTCGATCTTTTCGCGATGTAGCTGACAGCGATTATATTGCCGCGAGAATGGCATACCGTGCACAGTTGGTTCAACAGTTTCTTTGGTCTGGCCTCCAAGCTATGGAAAAGTATTTGAAATGCATTTTATTATTGAACCGAATCAAGGCGAAGAATGTAAGGCATGATTTGGCAGTTGCCCTGCGTTTGATTGAAATAAAGATGAATAACCTGAAAAGATCAACCATTTGAAAATTGCAGTCTGACTTCTTGCTTATGAAAAAACTCTGGATTCTCATTTTTTTCGCCGCGCTGATCTGGTCAGGCATTCAGCCGAAGGATTATTTCACCTGGTTTCTGGAAGTGGTCCCCGCTCTCATCGCCATCGTTATCATGTGGAAAACGTATGATTCGTTCCGCCTGACCACCCTTGCCTATATCCTGATTCTCATCCACTCGGTGATCCTGATGGTCGGCGGCCATTACACCTATGCCGAGGTGTTGCTCTTCGACTGGCTGAAGGAAGTATTGGATCTGGAGAGAAACAATTACGACAAGGTCGGGCATCTGGCCCAGGGATTTATCCCGGCAATCATCGCCCGGGAGATCCTGGTCCGGAAAAGGGTGGTGGCAAGGGGCGGCTGGCTCAACTTTATCGTGGTCTCCATCTGCCTTGCCTTCAGCGCTCTGTATGAACTGATTGAATGGTGGGTAGCCGAACTGACCGGGGAAAATGCCGAGGCATTCCTTGGTACTCAGGGATATATCTGGGACACCCAGTCGGACATGGCCCTCGCCCTGGCCGGCGCCATCCTCGCCCTGCTTCTTCTGGCAAAAATCCACGACCGGCAGCTTTCTTTACTGCGAGACTAAAGAGAGTCCTCACTCGCCCCGGGCGGCTTTTTCCTCATCCTTTAATTTTCGCAGGTGGATCTGCAGGGATGGGCGGTCGTAATAGACCGCGACGCTTTCATTCAGATCGGTCATCATCCGGGCTACCGGGCCGATCCGGACGGTCACTCCGGGGTAGATGGTCCCGTAAACGTGCATGGTGGCATCGACCATCTTGTCCATCTCTTCCTTGATGCTCGCCTCCATCTCGTTCAGCTTGTCGACCTTCTCCATCAGTTTCGGCATGACTTCGTTGTATTTTTTCAGTTTCTCAAGCCTCTCGGCGGGGAATTCTGCGCCCATCTCCTTCTTCATCTTGTTGAGCCCGCTGATGTCCCTGATCAGGGTGTTCAACCGCTCAGACCAGATCGGCAGCTCCTCCGCGAGCTTCTCCTTCTTCGCCTGGAGGGCAAGATTGATACCCACGGTAATATCGGTATTCACCTCACCATCGGAACCGACATCGGTGATATAAACCGAGCCGCCGACGATGGTGCTGCCGCCGATGATCGTCCCCTTCTGCCTGCCGTAGAGATCTCCGGCGACCTTGACCGTGGACTGGAGGATGTATTCTCCCAGAGTGAGATTGCCGGTCGTCTCCACCCTTGGGCCGTTTTCGACGAACTCGACGGAAACATCGCCCATTGCCTTGATGACGGCTTCATCCCCCACCACGCTGCCCTTGACGACCAGATTGCCCCCGGCCATGACCAGGCTGTTGTTGACCTCGCCGCCGATATTGATGTCGCCCCGGCATTTGATCTGGAAACCGGGAGGAACACTGCCCTTGATATGCAGCGCCTTGCCGCCGAAGGCGATATTGCCGACACTCATATCGATATCGCCGGTAACGGTATGCTCTTCATAAACACCCGGCTTGCCGTCGACCAGCATGAATTTGCCGTCAAGGGTCGAGAAGACCTTCATCTCGTCTTCAGACATTTCAACGCCCTTGCCACCTTTCAGTTTGCAGTCCTTGCCGGGTTTCGGTTCAAGATGGGTTCCGAGCACATCGGTTCCAGGGGTTCCCGTTGTTGGCGGCACCTTTTCCAGGAGCAGCATCCCCTTGGTGACATTGACAATCGAACCCAGCTCACGAAAATCAACCTCGCCCTGCTTGCCGTCTTTCATCTTCGGGGACCGGATATCGGAAGGTTTGACATGCATCCTGATTTTGGCGTTTTCACCATGGACCGGCTCCTTCCCCTTGGCCACCAACCAGGTTTCTTCGGTGAATTTCTCTGGTTTCTCAAGAACGCCGTACACCACCCCGGCCTCCCTGACCTCCCTGAAGAACTGCTCGAAATCAACAGCCGCGAGCCCGAGGTCGTCATTGGACTTGACCAGAGCCTTCATCCTGTCCTTGGAGACCTTCAGAAGAAATCGCCCTGCGAATATATTCAGACCTTTGCCATCGGCTAACGACATCTTTTCGCCCCTGTTCAAGTGCGTTTCCTTAACAACGTGCAGTATCAGGATAGCATCAAAAAGATCAAACTCTCAAGCACAAGCCGCCCCGGGAACAATATTCATCAGAGAGGCAGACCCGAGACCCTGTTACTTCGTCCCTTATCAGTCTATCGGAAAATGGCGGAAAAACATAAATATGGCAGGAAATTTACAGCAATGAACTGCCCGCGGCAGTGAGCAAATGGAAAGGAACTTCGCGCCGCAAGGAATGAGACCGTGAGGTGATTAAGACGCCCTGCTCCGGTCAGACCTCCGCTTCAAGGTCCTTGATGTCGGTCTGGGCCCCCAGCAGCACCAGAGTGTCGGAGGCGTTGATCTCCGACCGGGGATTGGGATTGAAGATCATCTCGCCATGGTGCCGTTTAATGGCGACCACGATCAGATTGTGGTTTTTCCGGATACCGGTATCGAAAAGGGTCTGACCGACAAAAGCCGATTTTTCGGAAACCACCATCTCTTCGAGGCGCAAACCAAGTTCACCGCCATGGACAGCGAGATCAATAAAATCGATAACCGTCGGCCGGACCAGCTGCTGGGCCATTCTGGTGGCGCCGATAAAGTACGGGGAAAAGACCTTGTCCGCTCCGGCCCGGATCAGTTTCTGTTCGGCCCCATCGTCGCCACTGGACCGGGCCATGATAAACAGGTCCGGCCGCAACCCCCTGGCGGAAAGGGTGATATACACGGTGTCGGCGTCGGACGAGACCACGGCGATCAGCCCTTTCGCGTTATCGATCCCCGCCTCTTTCAGGATTTGGTCGGTCGAGGCCTCACCCTCAAGCACCAGATACCCGCTGTCGATGATACTCTGGATCTTGTGGTTGCTTTTCTCGATCACCACAAAGGGACGCTTGTTCTCATCGAGGATCTTGCAGATCACCTTGCCGATCCGCCCGTAACCGCAGACAATGAAATGATCCTTCAATCTGGCCACCTTTTTTTGCATTTTCATCCTCCCGAGGGTTCTCCGCAGGCCGCCTTCGACCACGACCTCTGTAATCTCCCTGAACAGAAACAGCACGAAACCGATGCCGATAAAAATCAGAAAAATCGTAAAGATCCGGCCTCCCGGGCTCAACGGGATCACC
The DNA here is from genome assembly GCA_018823285.1 of Pseudomonadota bacterium. NCBI lineage: Bacteria > Pseudomonadati > Pseudomonadota > Pseudomonadota bacterium. The sequence goes on along the minus strand of JAHJIQ010000072.1, from coordinate 17,445 downwards.
TCGTCATAACCGACCGCCGCAATGGTGATGACCGTCATGTAGAGGCTGGAAAGAAAGTCCGCACCATCGATCCACATGAACCCTAATGTCCCGAAAAGCAGGATGACCAGCAGTAGCAGAATGGCGTTCAGAATCCTTATCATCCGGCCCCCTCGATCACCCTCTGTCCGTTGTCGGGTTTTATTCCTGCAGAATACACCTCATGCCTCCGCTTGATATTGGCCTCCGAATCTCGCTGTAAGCCAATACTAGATAGCATGAATTCCCGGGGGAACACAATAAACGATCAAGTGTTCCGTTAAAAAATCCGATAATTACAAGTAACAGGGATTGTTCCCGACCAAACCAGGAAGGTACCCCGATGACCAAGAGAAAAGCGATACGGATCCTGATGCAGAGCCCCTTTTATTTCCGAATGGATCTCGCCGCACGCAAGATTCTGGTGCAAGAGTTCTGCAATACCCACCATGGATAAAAAACCACTCTGAACTGTTCTCCAGGCGCGCCCTGAACACCACATCCGTAAAATTCGCCCTGCCCCGCCATAAGATCAACCAGTTGTAATCATTGAACTTTTCACAGTCACATCCATAACTTCTCTGCAACGAACTGAATAGCCATTCATATTAGGTATTGCATCAGCAGATATTTCTTTTATACTCACAGAGCTGATCATTATTGATCTGTTTCTTGATCGATCCCGGTCTCTGCGACCGGCCATACTTTCCATTCAATTTATATAGAGGAGCAGTTATGAACATTTTAGTTTTCGGCCCTAACGGCAGCGGCAAGGGCACCCAGGGTGCCATCATCCAGAAGAAGTACAACTTTTCCCACATCGAGTCCGGCGCGATCTTCAGAAAGAACATCGGCGGCGGCACCGAACTCGGCAAGAAGGCCAAAGAATACATCGACCGCGGCGACCTGGTGCCCGACAATATCACCATCCCGATGATCCTGGACCGTCTGAAAGAAGACGACTGCAAGGGCGGCTGGATCCTCGACGGTTTCCCGCGCAACAAGGTCCAGGCCGAGACTCTGGCCAAGGCACTGAAAGACGCCGGGATCAAACTTGACTACGTGATCGAGATCGTGCTGAAACGCGAAGTTGCCAAACTGCGGATCACCGGCCGCCGTCTCTGTGTGAACGACAACAACCACCCGAACCACATCGCCTTCGACGCCATCAAACCGGTGGAAAAAGACGGCAAACTGGTCTGCCGGGTCTGCGGTGGTGAACTGAAGACCCGCGCCGATGATCAGGATGACGTGGCCATCGACAAACGTCACGACATCTACTACGACGACAAAACCGGCACCATGGCCGCGGTGAATTTCTTCAAATCACTGCCCGGCACCAACGTCATCTCCGTTGACGGTGAGCCTTCAATCGATGCGGTCAGTGCGGAAATCATGAAAAAAATGGCATAAAGCCTGTTTCATCATAAAAGCAAAAAAAGCCCGGGGAGTTGAATTTCCCCGGGCTTTTTTGGTTTGAAAATCTACGCTGAAAGTGCTTTAGACAACCAGAGCCTACCACACATCCTGTCCGGTGGCCGGCGTGATAATGCAGTCACTTCTCCAGCAACACTCCATCTGGGAACAATGGACATTATCGGAGCCGAAACAGTCGACATTGCCTTCCGTTCTCTGAATGGTTTTGATCAGGTCGGATTTATTCATCTTGCCCGCCTTGATCCCCAGCACTTTCGCCCGTTCCTTTACTTCATTCATTTTCATATTATCTCTCCAGTCAGCAAATATTCGTCACATCTTAAACCCGGTATTCACATACCGTGATAGGCCCACCTGGGAACAGCCCATCGTCATGATCCAGTTTGGACCTTCCGATTCACGGGAGTCAAGAAAAAAAAATCCGCCCCGCTCTTCCGCTTTCGACCAGTTATCGCACAAAAGAAATGCCTATCCGCAGAGCCTCTGTCCGGTCCCGATATTCAATCAGGCTTTCCGCCAGAGCATTAGCATACTGCGCATGAAGATAAATATTCAGGTTGTCCTCCACATGATTTCCGACCGGGTAGGAAAGATCAACCTGCACCGAACCTCCTGCCCTGGCCAGGCGAAATCCGGAAGACAGGACCAAACTGTCCGCTTTTCCCATTATGAAATTCAACTCGAAATTGCCCCGGTAATCACCAAGATCTGAATTATTTTCACTGTTATCGACATACACCCAGACTTTTGGAGCAACCCCTAACCCGAGCTTCGCATTGGCTCTGAACAGGACAAAAACCGTTCTGAGATACAGGATGTTGGTACTCCTCGACAGCTCCCCGGCCTGGCCGTTTGATTCATGCAGAATTCCGGACTGAAAAAAAAGCCCCTGCAGCCATGCCGGTCGTGAAGTCACGTTTCTGGTCAGATGGAACAGTTCCGGTTTGTAACTGGTGTCCTCGAAAGGAAGAGAGTTGGCCTCAAGATTCCAGAATGACGTCTGGGTATAACCGAAATGAAATCCCTGGACCCAGGGGTGGTTTCCCGCCAACGACCCGGCCCTGCTGAAAAACCGATATTTGAAGCTGAACTGAAATTTGCTTTTTTCCGGTTTGACACCAACCAGAAAATATATCGGCTCATAAGCCGAAATATTTGGCAGATACGGCTGGTAGAGCTGGTACAGCGAATCGAGGTATTCATACTCCGGCTCGTTTCCGGACTCGCCACTCTCGGCACAACCTGCCGGCGAGATGCCAACGACCAACGAAGCGACCAGGATCAATGTCGCGATCAGGCATGCCAATACAAATAAATGGAAAGCATCAACGATCCTTTGCCGAGATCTTGAAGCTTTCCATTCATAACCAGTCAAAACATTCGGGACACGATCAGGCAAGGTCAAAGCGATCAAGATTCATCACCTTGTCCCACGCCTTTACAAAATCACGGACAAATTTTTCCTGTGAGTCTCTACATCCATAGACTTCCGCGACCGCCCGGAGACGGGAGTCCGAACCGAAGATGAGATCCACCCGGGTGCCGGTCCACTTCAGCTCGCCGCTCGCGCGATCCCGACCCTCGAACACGTCTTCATCTTTGGCGGTTTTCTGCCACGTTGTGTTCATGTCGAGCAGATTGACGAAGAAGTCATTGGTAAGCGTCTCCGGCCGACTGGTGAAAACGCCGTGCCTTGACTGTCCGAAGTTTGTACCCAGCACCCGCATGCCACCTACCAGAACCGTCATCTCGGGCGCGGTCAGGGTCAGCAGTTGCGCCCGATCGACCAGCAGTTCCTCGGCCGATACGGCGTATTTGTTTTTCTGGTAGTTGCGGAAACCGTCCGCTTTCGGTTCGAGGACCCCGAATGATTTCACGTCTGTTTGCTCAAGAGACGCGTCGGTACGTCCCGGTGTAAAAGGAACGTTCACTTCGTGGCCACCCTTCTTCGCCGCCTGCTCGACGGCAGCGCAACCGCCCAGAACAATCAGATCGGCAAGCGAAACCTTCTTCCCGCCTTTCTGGGCACTGTTGAACTCCTTCCGGATCCCTTCGAAGGCCTGCAGCACTTTCTGCAGCTGATCCGGCTGGTTGACTTCCCAATCTTTTTGCGGCGCAAGTCGAATACGCGCCCCGTTCGCCCCGCCCCGCATGTCTGATCCGCGGAAGGTGGACGCCGACGCCCAGGCGGTCGTAACCAGTTGGGCGATCGATAGCTTTGAAGCGAGAATCCTGCCCTTCAGGTCGGCGATGTCCTTCGCATTGATCAGCTCGTGATCGACTGCAGGGACCGGATCCTGCCAGATCAGCTCCTCCGCCGGAACCTCCGGGCCGAGATACCGCGCCCGGGGGCCCATGTCGCGGTGAGTCAGCTTGAACCACGCCCTGGCAAACGCGTCCGCGAATTCCTCAGGGTTTTCCAGATAACGTCGCGCGATCGGCTCGTAGATCGGATCGAAGCGCAGCGAAAGGTCCGCCGTGGTCATCATCGGCCGCTGTTTCTTCGCCGGGTCGTGGGCATCAACCACCAGGTCCTCTTCGGCCACGTCCTTGGCCAGCCACTGATTCGCACCGGCCGGGCTCTTGACCAGTTCCCACTCGTATTTGAACAGTACTTTCAGATAACCCATATCCCATCTGGTCGGGTTCGGTTTCCAGGCGCCCTCGATCCCGCTGGAGATCGTATCGCCCCCAATGCCGCTGCCGAAATCACTCTTCCAGCCGAGCCCCTGCTGTTCAATGGGCGCGCCTTCCGGTTCAGGACCTACATGGGAGGCAGGACCTGCGCCATGGCATTTGCCGAAAGTGTGGCCGCCGGCAACCAGCGCAACGGTCTCCTCGTCGTTCATGGCCATGCGTCCGAAGGTCTCCCGGACGTCCCTGCCGGAGGCGACCGGATCCGGCTCGCCGTTCGGTCCTTCGGGGTTCACGTAGATCAGGCCCATCTGCACTGCGGCGAGAGGGTTTTCGAGTTTCCGCTCGCCGGAGTAGCGCTTATCGCCGAGCCATTTATCCTCGCTGCCCCAGTAGATGTCCTCCTCAGGCTCCCAGACGTCCTCACGGCCGCCGGCGAAACCGAAGGTCTTGAATCCCATCGACTCGAGGGCGCAGTTGCCGGCAAGGATCATCAGGTCGGCCCAGGAGATTTTCCTGCCGTATTTCTGCTTGATCGGCCAGAGCAGACGGCGAGCCTTGTCGAGGTTCACATTGTCCGGCCAGCTGTTGAGAGGCGCGAGACGTTGCGAGCCGGACCCGGCCCCTCCCCGCCCGTCGCCCATACGGTAGGTGCCCGCGCTGTGCCAGGCCATCCTGATGAAGAGCCCGCCGTAGTGACCCCAGTCAGCCGGCCACCAGTCCTGGGAGTCGGTCATCAGAGCATAAAGGTCCTTCTTCAGGGCCTGCAGATCGAGTTTCTTGAATTCCTCTATGTAGTTGAAATCATTGCCCATCGGGTTGGAATTTGTTGAATGCTGGTGCAGAATATTAAGGTTCAACTGTTTCGGCCACCAGTCCCGATTCGATGTGCCACGACCGGCTGCCTGACCGCCGGATCTGCCCGTGACGGGGCACTTGCTGTTTTCACTCATAATTTTCTCCTTTCGTTGTGTAAATTTATCTGTTCATCTGAAACTGATTCTATAAAAATTTCTCTTCAACAATCAACCTGCTATTTTCTCTGAACAATTACTTATTACTATTTTATATTTGATAGGAACATTTCTTATTCTATCGGCAAAAAAAATGGCTTTCACCCTGCACATGCCCTGCAAATGCCTTCGAGTACCGCATTTCTTTTAACCACTTTTCCCCAGCCGGCAATCTCAGCGGGAATCCTGACCTCATCGAAAATTTCCCAGGAAAAATCGGTGATAGTGCCGCACTTCCCACAAACGGCGTGGTGGTGACTGACCATTTTCGCCTCATAGCGGGCCTGACTCTCAAGGGTCTGGACTCGGGTTATCAGCTTATGCTTCTCAAGTGTTGCAAGGGTCCGGTAGACCGTATCCAGGGAAATGGTCGGCAGTCTCTTTATGATCCGCTTATAGAGCATTTCCGCTGATGGATGATCAGTGGCCTGGGCCAGTTCGCGGTATACTTCAAGCCGCTGGTGGGTCACCTTCAGCTCCGCTTCGCGGCAGGCAGCTTCAAATTCTGTCATCATCTGAGAAAGAGCGTTTTTTATCATGGCCATAAATGCAACTTATTACAAGTTAGTAATTTTTACTATTTAATTTTTGATTTTCTTTTCTCCCGGTCAACCGCTCCGTGTCGGTCCTCGCAAAAAGATTCGCTCACCTACCCTGTAGAAAGCCACAGGGAATGGACCCTGACGGACACTCGTCCACCATGAAGGGTACAACCTTATCCCTTTGCCTGTTCATTCCCACGGGGTGGGTTCAATCTCTTTCGTTCATCGATAATCTAAATTGCCAACTGGCGCTTGAATTGTCTTGAGAAACAATGGTAGCCTTTCTTATCCGTAATCAAAAATTACGATCTTAAGGAAATACCAGTGAACGATTTGCAGAAATATGAAGAATCTTTTACCGACCATCCCCGGAATCAAGAGAACCTGGAAGAGATCAATTCCCTGCTCTTCAAGATCACAAAATATGCGCAGCAGGGTGATATTGAACGTGCCGAATCACTGCGGGACAAGATCTCCGTAATCGACCCTCTCGCCCTGAGCGAGGTAATTCAGGCCCAGGACATTATCGAATCCGCGAGATCAAAACCCTCGGGCAGCGGCCACCAGGGATTGTGGAAAGAACTGTATGGTCAACTGACCGATGCTGAATCCCTCATTCTCTACAACTTATTGAAGAAATCATCCTACAAGCCCGGGCAGACAATCTACGAAGAAGGGGATATGGACCGGAATCTCTATTTTCTGGAGTCCGGTCAGGCGAAGCATGTTTACACGCGGAACGGCAAGGAGACATTCATCAGGAAGATCAGGGGCGGCGATATTGCCGGCGAGGACAATGTCCTGAACGCCAGTTTCTGCACCACCTCACTGATCGCCATGACCCCGGCGGTGCTGCATCTTCTCAACCTTGACCGACTGCAGGAAGAGGCCCCGGACGGAACGCTCCTGAAAAAGATCAGGGAATTCTGTGTCAGTAAAGACAAGCTGCATGATCTGCTGAAAAGCAACTCGCAGGACAGGCGCAGGCACCTGCGTATCGCCTTGGAAGGCTCAATCCTGATCAGGCACCCGGAACTGCAGGGGGCCAAAAGCCTGCGGGGAAAGCTGCGGGATGTCTCCGCCGGGGGCGTTTCTTTTCATATCCAGGCCGGCAACCGGGAAATGCTGCAGATGCTCCTCGGCAAAGACCTGGACCTGAAATTTTATCTGCCCCCCCATATGCAGGAAATAAAAAGAACCGGGCGGGTGCTGTCGATCAGGGATTGCGACCCGGATTTTGCCGGGAAAGGCACCTATTCAATACATATGAAGTTCGCGGAACCGCTGGCCGAGCATATCATTGTCGAGGCGGCCAGGTATCTCAGGATGGTCAAGCCGGCCTGAGACCGAGATCCCGAATTGAATTTCCCGCCCCCTGAATGCGGGAAAAAACATCAATGTTCGGCAATCCCGAACTTCCCCCAGCTTTTTTTATAGAGAGCGTTCAGACTCTCCTCAAGACGCAGGCGATACTCTTCGAGCTGCTCCGACCTGATCCCGGGGGGGACCTCAATGGGTTCACCGCAGAGAAACTCGATCCGGGAAAAGGGTTTCGGCAGGACAGTCCGGTCCCAGCTCTTGAAGGCGATATAACGGTCGGCGGCGGCAGCGATCGGGATGATCGGCACTCCGGTTTTGCTCGCCAGCAGAATTGATCCGGCTTGGGCAATCCGGGGTGGCCCCTGGGAACCGTCGGCGATCAGCGTCGAACTGATGCGCTTCTCCCCGACGATCCGCACCATCTCCTTCAATGCGGCGACGCCCCTCCTGTTGCTGGAACCCCGGGCGGTGATAAAGCCCATGCTCTCAACCATTCTTGCGATGTACTCGCCATCTTTGCTGGCACTGACCATGGCGAGGATCGACCGGCCATGCCCCCGCTGGACCACGAAAACAATGCTGTAATGCCAGAAGGCGGCGATATACGGCTTCCCTGCCGCCTCGAACTCTTCAATAACCCGCCAGCTCGGGTCATTCATCCGGCAGGTTAGGAACAGGATCCGGGTGAGCCACTTGAAGAGCGTCGGGATCAGTACAAGGGCCAGCCGGTCAAAAATATTTTTCATCACAGGCATTGCAGTTCCTTTTCCTTGAGGGCTTTTATTCTGTCCCTATATTCGGCGGCCTTTTCAAATTCCAGCCCTTCGGCGGCGACAATCATCTCTTTCTCAAGGCGCCTGATCTCCTTGCGCAGCTCGTTCAAGTCGGCAAACTCCAGCACCGGTTCGGCCGCCAGCGGAAGTTCCGCAACATAGTCCTTTTCGTACACCGATTCCATGATATCCTTGATCGTGGAGCGGATCGTCTCCGGGGTGATCCCGTGCTGCTCGTTATACTCCCGCTGGATTTTACGCCGCCGCCCGGTCTCCTCGATGGTCCTTTGAATCGAGCCGGTGATGGTCTCGGCATACATGATGACCCTGCCGTCGGCGTTCCGCGCCGCCCGGCCGCAGGTCTGAATCAGGGAGCGGTCGCTGCGCAGAAACCCCTCCTTGTCGGCATCGAGGATCGCCACCAGGGAAACCTCCGGGATATCCAACCCCTCCCGCAGCAGGTTGATCCCGACCAGCACGTTGTACTCGCCCAGGCGCAGGTCGCGGATATGGTTCATCCGCTCCAGGGTCTTGATGTCCGAGTGCATATAACGCACCCGAACCCCGAGCCCGGCATAATAGTCGGTAAGGTCTTCGGCCATCTTCTTGGTGAGGGTGGTGACCAGCACCGCCTCGCCCTTTTCCTCACGCAGTCTGATCTCTTCCAGCAGGTCGTCCACCTGGGAGGTTGCGGGCCTGACCTCGATCACCGGATCCATCAACCCGGTCGGACGGATGATCTGCTCAGCGACCCGGCCGCCGGCTTTTTCAAACTCATATTCCCCGGGAGTCGCCGAAACAAAGATCACCTGGTGCACCCTTTCATCGAACTCCTCAAAGCGAAGGGGCCGGTTGTCCAGCGCCGAGGGCAGACGAAACCCGTACTCCACCAGGGTCGTCTTGCGCGAGCGGTCGCCCCGGTACATGCCCCTGACCTGGGGCACCGCGATATGGCTCTCGTCGATGAAGGTGATAAAGTCGGGCGGGAAATAATCCAGCAGGGTCGGCGGCGGCTCCCCGGGCGATCTTCCGGTCAGAAAGCGGCTGTAGTTTTCGATCCCGTTGCAGTAGCCGAGTTCCGCGATCATCTCCAGATCGAACCCGGTGCGCTGGTCAAGACGCTGCGCTTCAACCAGCCGGCGTTCCCGTTCAAAAAAGGCGAGCCGCTCTTTCAGTTCCTCCTTGATGGCCGCCGAAGCGATCAGCAGCCTTTCCCGGGAAGTGACGAAATGGCTGCCGGCAAAGACCGTCAGCTCATCGACATTCTCAAGGACCACCCCCCGCAGTGGATCAACCATCCGGATCGCTTCGATCGTGTCGCCGAAGAGTTCCACCCGGACCGCCTGCTCTTCCTCATAGGCGGGGAAGATTTCGATCACATCCCCCCTGACCCGGAAGGTTCCCCGATGAAAGGACACATCATTTCTCTCGTAGAGCATATAGACCAGCCGCCGCTTGATCTCCTCCAGCGGATATTCATCCCCCGCCTTCAGGAACAGGTGCATGTTCCGGTATTCCTCGGGCGAACCGAGGCCGTAAATGCAGGAGACGGAGGCGACGATCAGTACATCCTTTCTGGTCAGCAGAGAACGGGTCGCCGAATGACGCATCTTGTCGATGGCGTCATTGATCGACGAGTCCTTGTCGATATAGGTGTCGGACTGGGGGATGTAGGCTTCCGGCTGGTAATAATCGTAATAGCTGACGAAGTATTCGACCGCCGCCTCGGGGAACAGTTCCTTGAACTCGGAGAAAAGCTGGGCGGCCAGGGTCTTGTTCGGGGCGAGAACCAGCGCCGGGCGCTGCATTTCCTCGATCACCTTGGCCATGGTGAAGGTCTTGCCCGATCCGGTGACCCCCAGCAGAACCTGCTCCCGCGCACCTTCGCGTAACCCCCGGCACAGGCTGGCGATCGCGGTCGGCTGGTCCCCGGAGGGAGTAAATGGGGTGGAGAGTTTGAACATTATGAGCCGATCAAAAGGAGCTTTGTTTAGGTACCAGCAAACGATTGTCTCGTTTTACAAACATTGAACATTGAAGCTCCCCCGCAGCCAGCCACGGGGAATCTCCGTATGGAAGGCTACTTACATCAGATTCGCTCACTAACCCCGCGGCAGGTAAGGGAGCCTGCGACACTCCGAGCTGCGGGGAATGCGTTTCGCTATGCATGTTCAATATCCAACATCGAAGTTCCAACAATGAACGAAAGAGTTGCTATCAATTTTGGAAAATGGTCATTCCTTGTTGGATGTTTGACATTCATCCTTTCAGCGGAAATGATCATACCCCTGATCACCGATTTCACGCCTTCGGCCATCTTCCAGGAGAAACACCCCGCCGTCACCGACAATTCTGCCGACCTTATACATTTTCCGCCCGGTTTCTTTTTTTACCGTCTCCAGCAATCGGTCTACGGACTCCGGGGCGACAGTAAAGAGAAGCCGGTAATCCTCACCCCCTGACAGGGCAAGAGTATCCGGCACCAATTCAAGCTCTGCCGCAGCTTGCCTCACAGATGGAGAGATCGGGAGCAGATTCGCCTCAATTTCCGCTCCGCAGCCGCTCTCCCTGCAGAGATGGGCGAGATCCGTTGCCAGGCCGTCGGACATGTCCATCATCGCCTTCACCATGCCGGTTTCGGCAAGAATGATTCCCAGGCGAATCTCCGGTTCCGGATCAAGATGGGCCTTGAGCAGTTCAGGCCAGCGCTCCCGGGTCGATTCGAGCCGACCGGATCGACACAATTCCAGACCAGCGGCCGCCTCTCCCAGAATGCCGCTGACCATGATGCAATCACCCGCCTGGGCCCCTGATCGGCTGAGAACCCGACTCCTGTCAACTTCACCGATAACCGTGACCGACAACGTAATCGGACCTGGACTCCTTACAGTATCACCGCCTACCAGCGCAACATTCCAGAATGATAATTGCTGCAGAAAGCCGGAGATAAATGCCTCAAGCCATTGTTCTTCAACCGCTTCAGGAAGAGCGAGGGAAAGAAGGGTGTATTTCGGGCTGCCGCCCATGGCCGCAATATCGCTCAGATTGACAGCGGCAGCCTTCCTGCCCAGGAGTTCCGGTGGGTGCCAGGTTGCATTGAAATGAATTCCCTCCATCAGCATATCGGTGGTCAACAGCTCGAGAAGACCTTCCCCCCGAGCGATCACCGCACAGTCATCCCCAATGCCGGCAACCAGGTTTTTTGCCGTTTTCGGGCAGGAGCGCCGGATTCTCTCAATGATCTCTCGTTCTGCGATCTTCATTTTTTTTCAAGTAAGAATAAACAGGGCCGATAAGTAAGTCATAGCGAAACAAAACAATACGAAACTTATTAAGGAATGAACGATCATGGAAATCATCTGCTGCGTCTGCAACCGGAAAAAAAGCGCCAAGGGCTGGATCAAACAGTTTCCCGACCGCAACAAGGTCCAGTCGCACGGTTATTGTCCAAAATGCTACCGGCAGGTCGTCGAAAAAGTACAAGCAAGGATCCTCAGGGAAGAAGCGGCCGCCGCCTGACAGCCGCACCAGCCATTATTTTACCACCTTCAGGGCCGGCCCCTTCTGCCGGTCCTTTTTTTTGTCCTTTTCTCCCGGAAGGTATGGCGGGGAGCCGAGATCGACCGCCTTGATAAATCTTTTGTCTCCACCCATGGTGAAAATCTCGCAGCCGGTGAACTGCTCTTTGCGAAGGGTCCAGGTCACAGACTGAACAGGCAGGGTCAGAAGCTGCATGGAGACATGCCACCATTCATCCCGCCGGGTGGTGTCTCTCTCAAAATTCCTGACCAGGGCATAGACAACAGCCTGAGGGTTTTCGGTGAGAACGAGAACAATATCCCCGATCTCGGTGTCATCCTTAAATTGAATGATTTTTTTCAGTTCCTCGACAATCTGCTCCAATCCAACCCTCCTCTTCTGCCGGCCGGAAAAAATCATTTCCTTGGAACCGGCTGATCAATCAGGATTAACCTGACTGCCTCTCCATGTAAATTAATTTTCCCCTTCTTCCTTTACAAAGATGTCCGCCAGTGATTAAAATTCAACACGTTGGACCAATTTCAATTCATATCCTGAATCCTGAAGAGGAGTATTGATACCATGACCTTCCATCTCAAGAAAACAGCCTTTTACCTCCAACTACTGGCACTCACGATCTTCATGACCTCCCCGGGCCATGTTATTGCCGCAAATGGCGTTCCGGAAAGCTTTGCCGATCTCGTTTCCGACATGGGACCGACGGTCGTGAATGTCTACTCGACCAAAGTTTTGACTTCTTCCCGAGGAAGAGGCTTCAATCCCTTTCATGAAGAGCAGGAAATACCTGAGTTTTTCAAGAAATTCTTTGACATGCCGACACCAGACCAGCCTCAGCCGAAGCGGGAGCAGAAAGCGCAAAGCCTTGGTTCAGGGGTCATCATTTCTGCCGACGGTTATATCGTCACCAACAATCATGTGATTGAAAACGCCGAAGAGATAAAGATCCGGCTGACCAATCATGAGGAATACGATGCTGAAGTGATCGGACGTGACCCGAAAACAGACGTCGGCCTGATCAAAATCAAACCAAAAAAAGATCTCCCCCATATCACCTTCGGTGACTCCGACACCTTGAGGGTAGGAGACTGGGTGGTTGCCATCGGCAATCCGTTCGGTTTTGAAAACACCGTCACCGCCGGTATCGTCAGCGGCAAGGGACGCTCCATCGGGGGTGGCCCCTACGAGAACTTCATCCAGACCGACGCCTCGATCAACATGGGCAATTCCGGCGGCCCTCTGTTCAATCTGAAGGGAATGCTGGTCGGCATCAACACCGCTATTTTCAGCAGAGGGGGAGGCAACATCGGTCTCGGTTTCGCCATTCCCGTCAACATGGTCAAAAACGTGGTTGACCAGCTCAAGGAACACGGCAAGGTGACCCGCGGCTGGCTCGGGGTCATGATCCAGCATGTGACCGCTGATCTGGCCGAGAAATTCGGTCTTGATCGCCCGATCGGTGCCCTGGTAGGTGAGGTTATGAAGGACAGTCCGGCCGACAAGGCGGGAGTGAAACAGGGAGACGTGATCACTAAATTCATGGGTAAGGAGATCAACCAGATGAGCCTCCTGCCCTCACTTGTCGCCCAGACCGATGTGGGAACTGAAGCGGAACTGACCATTATCAGAAAAGGCAAGGAAAAGAAACTGACCGTCAAGATCGGCAAGCTGCAGGAAGACGATGTTGACCTCGCTTCCGCCGGCGACGAAAGCATCAGCAACAAACTCGGACTCACCGTTCAGGAAGTAACCCCTGAAATCGCCCAATCTCTGGGAATCAAGGATGAGAAGGGGCTTCTGGTTTCCAATGTTGATCCGGACTCCCCTGCCGCCAGATCGGGGATCAAGAGGGGTGAAATGATTCTTGAAATCAATCAGGAGCCGGTTGAAACCGTCAAGGAATTCAAAGCAATCATGGAGAAGGTCAAATCCAAGGACAGCATCCTGTTCCTGACCAAGAAGGATGACCACACCCGCTACGTGGTGATCAAGAACAATTAATGGAACAGAAAATCACCATCGGAATGGAGAATTCAATGTTGAACAGACAAGATAGAGACAACCGGAAAAAGATACTTTCCGTGGTGGCCATCGCCGTTCTTTTGACCATGCTCGCTTCGTGCTCCTACAAGGACCGGGTCGCGCCGATCCAGCTTCCGGAAGCAGCCGACAACATGATTGACGTCGGGGGCCTGAAGATCGCCGCCAGAGCTTTCACCGACAGTGAACTTGCCGCCCAGACCTTCGGCTTTGATATCAGAAAAGCTGGGCTGATGCCGGTCCAGCTGACCTTCCAGAACGACAGCAGCCGGGATGTCACGGTCAATCCGGACCAGACTTTCCTGATCGATGAGGAGAAGAACGCCTGGCCGATACTTTCCAAGGAAAAAACCTACCAACGAACAAAAAACTTCGTAGACGTTGGTGAAACCGCGAAGGGAACCGGCAAATCGGCACTGCTCCTGGGTGCGGCAGGCGCAGTGGCAGGATTCGCCATCGGGATCGTCAGCGGCAACAATGTCGGTGAAGCCATGGGCCAGGGGGCGGTGATCGGCGCAGCCGCAGGAACCATCATGGGCGGGGCGGATGCCTATGCAAAGACCGGTCGGCGCATCCGCCAGGATCTGGCTGAAAAATCGATGCAGAATCAGCCCATTCTGCCCGGCCAGATCGCATACGGAGCGCTCTTCTTTCCGGGAACCCCAAAAGACGAGGCCCAGACCGCCAAAGAACTGCGCCTGGCCCTGAAATTCGCCGGCACCGTCCCGCAGATCGTCGTTCTTGATCTTTCCGGCAAATAGGGAGTGAGTGACGGGGTGATCAGTAAATCGCAGCTGAGTGTTTATTTGAATGTCTGGCGAAGCCGTTTCGCTTGTACGAGCTGAATCGGCCGACTTTCATGTTTCGTCCGATCCGGTTCAGCCATGCCGGTTAGCCGTATAGCGGCAACCGGCAACCGGATCATTTATTTTCTCGACCGGCCGTCAGTCCGGCAAGCTCTTTCCAGGCCAAAACCCGTGCGCCTTGCCGTTGATACCCCTCGTTACCACCGTAGACGATCCAGGGCGACAGAGAATCTTCTCCGGTCAAACCTCGCCATTTATTGACCCCGACCAGCCAGTCGGCGGCAAAGGTGGCGCCTGACTTTACCTCCACGGCCTGAAGTTTCCGGCCGGATTCGAATAAAAGATCGATTTCGTGACCGACATTGTCCCGCCAGAAATAAAGGTCGGCGGGTTGGCCCTGGTTGTAACGCTGCTTGATGAACTCGGAAACCACCAGGGTTTCGAACAGCGCCCCCCTCTGGGCATGGATGTTGAGGGTTTCGCTGTCGCGAATGCCGATCAACCAGGCGGCAAGCCCCGGGTCGAGAAAATAGAGTTTTGGGGTCTTGACCAGACGCTTGCCGAAATTGCGGAAATAAGGCGGCAGACGGATGGCGATGTAACTCGCCTCCAATACGCTCAGCCATTCCCGCGCCGTTACATGGGAAATTCCACAGTCGGCGGCCAAGGATGAGAGGTTGAGGAGTTGGCCGGTGCGTGCGGCGCAGAGTTTCACGAAGCGTTGAAAGAGGTCGAGATCCCTGACGCCCAATACCTGCCGAACATCCCGTTCCAGATAGGTGGCAACGTAGTTGGGAAACCAGAGGTCCGGAGTGAGTGGGCGGTCATAGAGCGGGGGGTAGCCACCGCGCCACATGAGCTCGTCCAGACCCTCGGCAAGGAGTCCCGCTCCGGCCAATTCCGACATGGAAAAGGGCAGCAGTTGGATGAGGCCCACCCGTCCGGCCAGCGACTGGCTGATCCCGGAACGCAGACCGAACTGCTGCGAACCGGTCAGGATAAAATCCCCCATGCGGCGACGGCTATCGACAAGGGTTTGCAGGTAGGAGAAAAGATCCGGGACGCGCTGGGCCTCGTCGATGATCGCCCCGTCATTGAAGCGGGCCAGAAAGCCCCGGGGATCACGTAAGCTGAACTCTCTTTCTTCCGGATCTTCGAGGCTCACATAAGCCCGATCCGGGAACAACGCCCGAGCCAGGGTGGTCTTCCCCGACTGCCGCGGCCCGGTCAGGGCAACAATGGGAAACCCCTCGGAGAGCTGCAGGGCTCTGGTCTGAGCGTGGCGTGGAATCATGCCTGCCATCTTACAATATGAAGTCTCAAACTTCAATCTGCAAGATGATAAGTATCAGCTTTTTCGCGTTTCGCCAAAAATTTGACCAACCGATAAAAACCGTATTCCCGTATGGCGCGAGAGACACGAGGGACGCTCTGAGGAAATCGCTTTTCCTTGTAGGCGCGAGGAACGCTCTTAAGTATAATATGTCGAAATGATAAGGTTGTTTCCCATTATGAAATTCGATGGGAATCAGCTCATAAAGAACGGCAGGCATATAACCAGGCCACCATTTTCTACTTATTTGCAAGCCTTCTCTAAAACTGTCGGTCCATTAATTCCGCATCAAATCTGCGAACAATACTGACCAATTCATTAATTTTAACATGATCTTTAATGCCAGGTTCGGTTTCAACCCCTGAATTCACATCAACCGCAAATGGGTTCATGGTCCTGATCGCAGTCTCGACATTGGCGGGGCCGATTCCCCCGGCGAGAATGACCGGCCCGGGAATCTCCAGTCTGCCGGCAATCTCCCAGTCAAAACTCTTGCCGGTGCCGCCGGCCATTGTTTCGTGATAGGTATCCAGAAGGTATCCGGCAACCACACCTTTAAAAGACTGAAAATCAGCGCCAGGCGTATCATTTTTCACCTGGAAGGCTTTGATGACCGCTCTGGGCATCAGACGGCAATAATCAACATTCTCCTGGCCATGCAGCTGAATCATGGTCAACCCGCAGTACTTGGCAATGTCACTCACCAGATCGGGGTCTTCGTTGACAAACACCCCGACGGCATCGACAAACGGCGGGATCTCACCGACAATCTCTCTTACCAGTTCCGGTTCCACTTTTCTGGGGCTTTTCGCTGCAAAGATAAAACCGAGGGCATCAACCCCTGCGGCAATCGCATGTCTCGCGTCCGCCCCATTGGTAATTCCGCAGATCTTTATTCTGGTCCTGAAATTCATGCTCCTTCTTCCACGAGTGGCAAATGCTTTTCGTTATTGGATTATTATTGTCATCCATCCTTCAACCCCTTCAAAAGGCTCAAGGTGAACGAGGGACTGTTGTATACCTGGCCGAGAACGTCGCACCCCGGCAACCACCGTTATGATCTTCCCAGGAGTTCCCGCAACGCACCTGCCCGGTCTGCCGCCCGCATCAGGCTCTCTCCCACCAGGACTGCGGCAACTCCGTTTTCGGCCATCTTCCTCACGTCGGTAGAATCCCTGATTCCCGATTCCGCAACCACCGGGATCTCGCCTGGAACCATGGCCTTGACTCGCAGCGTGGTGTTGAGATCCACCGTGAAATCCCGCAGGTTCCGGTTATTGACCCCGATCAGCCGGGAACCGGCCTCGATTGAAACCTCGGCCTCCTTCTCGTCATGAACTTCCACCAGACAGTCCATTCCCAGCCCTCCCGCCATCTCCAGGTAATCCCTGATCTGGAACCGGTCAAGAATCGCGGCGATCAGCAGTATGGCGTCAGCCCCGTAGCGGCTTGCCTCCTTGATCTGGGCCTCATGGATAATGAAATCCTTGCGGATCACCGGCAGATTGACCTCCCGGCGGACCGCCGGAATATAGTCAAGCGACCCTTGAAAAAAATCAACATCGGTCAGCACGGAAAGAGCGCTGGCCCCGCCATCCTGGTACTCTCTGGCGATCTTCACCGGATCAAAATCCTTGCAGATCACCCCCTTGGATGGAGATGCCTTCTTGGCCTCGGCGATTACTGCTATCTCCTCAGCCTCCAGGAGATGCGCAATAAAACCTCGGGGCGGATCAACCGGCTCATGAAAACTCTTCACCGGTTTCTGCAGAAGCGCCTTGACCTCCTCACGCTTCCTGGCGACAATTACATCCAGAATATCTGACATTTTTTAATGTTTAAACCTTATAAACACAACTTTCCGGGTTTGGATATTCTCCCGATAATTAAGGAGTCTCGGCGACTTGATAGTGCATGTATTCCACATGAAGCCAGAATCCAGAAGTCAGAAGCCAGGAGAAAAGCTTTAAAATCAGTCATTCTGACTACTGG
>JAHJIQ010000071.1 GCA_018823285.1 Pseudomonadota bacterium | reverse complement strand
TAAGTACCCTGAACTGGCCGCAATGGAGCGCCAGGAGGATGAGCGCTCAGCAGCCATCAGCACGGCCGACCAGGCACAGGAGGATGGCCAGCAAAACCAGCAGGATCAGGCTGTCTGGGGAACCTGGCTGGAGTATCTCAAAGCCGCAGACAAGGATGACTACTATACGCTTATTGTCATTGACAATGCGTACCGAGGGGACGAGAAGGACTACTCCCGTGATCACGGTTTGCTCGCCAGGGAGACTGCGGGCTGGGTTTCTCACTCGCGCATCTGGGATTTCTCTTACCCGCAGAAGCAAGAATCTATAGCAGCCAGCCCCTCTGGAAACAAGACTCAGCATGGATCCAAATCTGAGGTTGAGAAAACGACCAACTCTGCTGGAAATAAGTCTCAGCAGGAATCCAAGTCCGAGATGGAGAAAACCAAGGAACAGCTGGGTGGTGCGGTAAAAGAGGGTTTCAAGGCGTTGAAAGGCCTATGGTAGAAGCGCGTCTGGATCCTGATTCTCTCGTTTTTTTCTCTGCTCCACAGCAACGAGCGATCAACGGTTACCTGCTGATGAGGGGCTAACGGTGATGCAAATTTCGCGTATCAAACTGGTGGCTCTAGTGGCTGCGGTTTTGTCGGTCTATTCGCTAGCGCCCTGCTTTGCCCAGAATAGAAATGACGGTGGAGAGCCGACCAGAAAAATGGACTGGTTGATCTGGGATTCTGTCGAACGATTTACCGGTCAGGCCACCGTTCAACTGAACACATGGATAGACCGGGTATCCCACGGCTACTACAAGGAAAAGACAAGTTCGAAAAGCTATGCGACTTTCCATTTCGAGCTGGTGCGCGAGCCGCAGCTTTACTCACGCGGCCATTCGAGATGGATCGCGGGAAAGGTGCGAGTTAACGGCAACGAGGTGAGTTCAAGCCTGGATGACTCTCCGACACATCGCCTTGCCTGGTCATCACAGGCGGCGTTTGATCAGACGATAGTAAAAGACGCTGTGAATCTGAACCTTTCACTCAACCACGAAACTGGTGAGTTCCAGATGGGCTTACCGACCCGGCTGGATACCCCTGTTCCAAGTCACATCAAACGCAGCGAGTGGAACCCCCCTGAAAAGACCATCAACGAGGAGCGCACCGAGTTGTTGTATAACACTGTGTCGACACTTTTTAACGGTCAAGCACCGACGAAAATCGGGGTGCTGCACGCCACATCGGAACAGGATTATCTTGAAGAAGATGGCCGTGCCGGGCATCGCACGACAGGGAGTGTCGTACTCGTGCCTGAGTACAGTGATTTCAAGGTCGTCGTGGAATTGGCAGGCTATGACGATAAGGGCAAGCCGGTTTCCTATGAGAAATGGCGGCCCTTCGGTTCGATCAAAGAGCCTGGCAAAGAGGGCAATTACCTCGACGTTAAAGCGGTTTTACAATCAAAGAAGGATGTGAAATCGGCTGACTTGCCCAAAGTAAAATATTTTCGCTTCGAATTGGTGAATACCTCACGTGAGCCTGGTGTTGCGATGAACTGGCCACTGAATGCAGAGGATAAATATCCCGATATGCGGTTGGATGTTGATCCCGCGAGTCCAGGGCGGCCTGGCAAGGAAGGACAGAGCCTGGAGGTGTCGCGTCCTGTGAAAGACAAAGGGCGGCCTGCAGCAATGGCAAGGATTGATTCCTTCGATTTCGGCGGCAGGACTGTGCTGCTCGTGACCGCCGAGCTGGCGGATGGGCGTCCTATTGTCGGCAGACTTGAAGGTCAAGAGGATACCCTCTACCCCGGAATCCTGATCCCCAAGAGGCTCCCCGGGAGATGGATCGCTGAGGCGTGGCTTACCGACAACGACGTCGCGAAGTTCTCCGACGAAGATGACGGCGAGGACGAACCTTCGGGCGACGGGTACAAGGGGGACGGTTTCACCCTCTACGAAGAGTATCGCGGGTTCGCCATGAGCGGAAAGGATGGTACCCGTGCCGGCAGTGATCCTAAGCGCGATAGGCGGGTAGAAGGTAATCCGAAGCGCAAGGATTTCTTTATCCTCAACCTCATGCGGTCCGACGCCTTGGCCGGCATTCGCATCTTCGAGAAGGCCACGGGTCTGGCCGTTCACAGCCGGCTCAGCAAAAGAGAGATGTCGGAGAAGGATCGGCTGATGAACGGGAACCGCAGAGAAGCGCCGCACCGGGAAGAGCAGCACGGGGTGGTGATTAAATTCGACGATGAAGGGCCTGCTAACTTCCCCATTGATTACCCTCTCGCTTCTAAACCGAGAAACGTCAAGTGGATCGGCATGCCGCACCGCAATGATCTGGATGAGTTTGGCAATAAACTAAATATCGGCATCAGCAAACCGTGGAACCTGCCGGCGGGCGATTTCGCGCGGGCTTATGACCGGACGGTGGCACATGAGTTGCTCCACTCCGTCGGCGCGGATCACCATGGTCCGACCCATTGGAAAGAGAACTTTTACTACATTCCAGCCGCTTTCTACGGAGATGGAAGAAAGATGGGACAATTGGTGATCGGCTCTTCTTCGAAGGTGCGCGATGTAGATGTCTTCGAGGAAGCTACCGGGTTCAACTGGCTGTCCAAGCATGGCCCGGATCTGGAAAGAAAAATCGAAGCCGCGGTTGCGACTGAAGTGCGCATAGGGGGGTTGCCGCCGGGCACCGGCTACGCTGACCTCGCCCCCTACGTTCAATATCGAATTTCCAAAACCTGCGGACCCCATGGCGGATGGCTCATTGGTTATGAGCATGGCGATGCATCGGGAAATGAACAGTGCCTGATGCGTTACTATTTCACTAATGTCTATCCGGTCCGGGGTAAGGTCAGGACGCAGTCTGGTCTGGAGGTCTGGACGGGGGGAGAAAGCTACTATTGGGTCCCGCCGGGGACCGAAGACATCGGCCTTGAGATCTGTACGTCACCTAAAGGTACGGGGGTGAATGCGAGCGATCGGAAAGGCAATTCCGGTCGGCCGATGCAGTCCCGTTACGGCGATGCTGCCGAGAGATTTGGTAACTGTGACGCGCAGATCTGCCCCAACGACGCCGCGCCGGAGCGTCCGAGAGGATGGAAACGACCTAAAGGATTGAGACAATGAGCGAGCATTCGGCAGCCCCGATTCCCGCCGTCGTGCGTATCGTTGCCTGTTTGCTGGCGGCGATGGCTTTGCTTGTGACGCTCGCGTCAGCAGTCCGGGCGCAGGGAAGGACAGGGCCAGAGCTCAGCATGACCCTGCGCGGCGTCGCCGACGATATTGTCGAGCAGGGTGAGCCGCTGCTTTTGGCTTTGCGTATCAGGTTGGACGACCTCGGTGACGAAATCGGGGAAGTGGTGCTCGCGCCGGCAGCTGGAAGCTGGGTTGATGCGATTGATGTGCAACTCGTTGATGAGCGGGGCAACGCACCAGGTATACGAGGACAGGCTGTTGGCCGACCCGATGACGCTGTGGCAACATTGGATAACTCTCGAATTGCAGGTGGACTCTGGCGCTTTGCTTCTGAGTCGACTCAGAAGCTGATACCGGGCGTTTATACTTTGCGCGCCCGACTTGCGATTGACAAAACCATCCCCGGAAGTGGCGGCTGGACCGGAGAGGTTTTTGCTGAGGAGATTCCGTTGGAGATCGTCGTCCCGTCCGACGGGCCTGAACGCCATGCCCAGCGGGTGATCGCGCTGGCCCGGGACGCGCTCCTCGAAAATCGGCTCGAGGAAGCTGCAGCCCAGATCGACGTGGTGCTCACGAAGCAGCGAGACAACATATCCGCCTGGACCTTGCGCGCCCTGATCAGCGAGCGTGCCGGCAACGCCTCGGGTGCGCTGCTCTGCATCGACCAGGCCCAGCGAGTCAACGATGCCTTGGGCAACGAAGAATCAAATGTGGAGCTGATCTTCATCAGCCGGCGGCTCATGGCGGCAAATGATACCGATGCGGCCGCAGGTGCGCCGGACTGGAGCTGGCCGGCCCGGGAGTTGCTGTCGCCGCTCCCTTTAGATGCTTCCCTGCCGCCGATATCCCGGACCGGGTCAGGATCACCAGTGGCCGGCCCAGCGCTGCAAACAACAGCCGCCTCGCCTGTTCCGGCCATGCCGTCAGTGGCGTCGGTGACCGTCGTCCCTGGCTCGGAGATCGACGAGGGCGGTATTCTCGGCGACTCGCGTGGTCAGTGGGCGGCCTTTGCCAAAGCCAGCAGCGAATACGGATTGGATCGTTACAACGCGCTGCAGGCGACCGGCGCACCCAACGTTGACACCTATTCTGATAATCCGAATGCCTGGTGCCACAGTGGTTCGAACAGCAAACTCGAATGGCTCGAGGTCTATTTTTCGCAGCCGGTGCAAGCGACAGAATTGCGTGTACGGCAAAACTACACACCGGGGACGATTACCAAGGTTGAGGCTATTGCCGCAGACGGACGCGTCCAGGTTCTCTGGGAAGGTAGTGACCCAAATACATATCTGCCGAATCAGATTTCGTGGTTCGTGCTGCGCTTTCCGACAACAACGTTTCCGGTCCATCGCGTGAAACTGACGCTGAATATTTCGCTGATTTCCGGCTGGAAGCAGATCGATGCGGTGCAGCTTGTGGGTGATGCCCTTTCTGCAACGCCAACGCCCATCATGGGAACACAACCCTCGACTCAACCGCCGAGCGTAGAATCATTAACGATCGTTCCGTATTCGGACATCGACGAAGGGAATATCTATACCGATCCGCGGGGGCAGTGGGCAAGCACCGCCAGTGCCAGCAGCGAATACGGTACGGATCGTTACAACGCGCTGCAGGCGACCGGTGCGCCCAACGTCGCGACCTACTCTGACAACCCTAATGCCTGGTGCCATAGTGGAGCGAACAGCAAACTCGAATGGCTCGAGGTCGGTTTCGCGCAACCGGTGCATGCCACCGAGTTACGCGTACGCCAAAGCTACACGCCGGGCACGATTGCCAAAATAGAGGCCCTTGCCGCAGACGGACGCGTACAAGTCCTCTGGGAAGGTGTCGATCCAAATAATTATCCGCCGGGGCAGATTGCGTGGTTCGCGCTACGCTTTCCGGCCACGCCGTTTCCGGTCCATCGCGTGAAACTGACACTGAATACTTCGCTGACTTCTGGCTGGAAGCAGATTGATGTAGTACAGATTGTGGGTGATGAACCTTAAAGAGCGCAGAATTAAAATTCTGAGGACATCCATTGTGTCCCTCCCTTAGCCATACTGGTGCATGGCAGATATATTCTTTGACGCAAGACTAAATATGGTTTTAATATGGTCCTGTAATTCCTGCAAGGAGGTATCCAATGAGATTATCCAGCCAAATTAAGCCTATAAGCTATTTGAAAGCCCATGCAGCAGAAATTATTAGAAACTTAGGGGATGAGGGAGAACCGCTGGTTATTACTCAAAACGGTGAAGCGAAAGTCGTAATACAGGATATAAAGAGTTATGAGGAAACCCAGGAAACAATAGCTCTGTTGAAGATATTGGCGCTGGGAAACCGTCAGATCGAAGAAGGGAAAGTTGTTGCTGCAAGTGATGCAATACACCGCATTCGAAAAGGAGCGGGGATTGTTTAGTGGCTTTCATGGTTCAACTTACTGAAGACGTTGTTGCAGATCTTGCAGAAATATTCAACTATGTGTCAAGGCATGACTCGCCCCAAAAAGCAGAATATGTACTTGGTCAGATAGAGAAGAAATTTATTGGCTTGAGCGAGATGCCGGATCGAGGTGTGTATCCGAGAGAACTTATAAATATAGGAATCCGTGATTTTAAAGAGATTTTTTTCAAACCATACCGGCTCATTTACCGGATAGATGGTAACAATTTCTATGTGTATTTAATTGTCGATGGTCGTCGTGATATGCAGACACTTCTCCAACGCAGATTGCTTGGCTGATGCCCCGTGATGCTTTGAAGGGTATCTCTATCTTCTTAACTATTCACAGTTCAGTTCATATACGTCGTATTAGCCGCAGAATTGATCCACTGGCAGAGTTTTTCGATCTGATCAATCAGGACAATTACCTCAAAGGTCAAAAGAGGCCCCGGCCCCTTTTCCATGCAGGTCAAGAAGTGTTTCTCCTGCGCCGAGCTTCTCGCAGACGGTGACTAAAGGGATAATAGCTCTTGACAGCTTGCTGTTTTGCACCTTTTATGCCCCGATATTGTTGCTGCAGCCTTGAAGGAGCCGGGTTTAAGCAGGGTTCTTGACCGATACCAATAAATATTATAAAGTAGGATCGTTCCGTTATTATAGGAGATTGTCTCATGTCTAAGAATACCAGTGTCACCCTTGGTGATCATTATGAAACGTTCATCGCCGGACAGGTCGCCCAGGGTTATTTCGGTTCAGCAAGCGAGGCCATTCGGGCTGGTTTGCGGTTGCTGGAAGAAAGGGAAGCCAGGCTTGCGGTGTTGCGCCGGGCCTTGATTGAAGGCGAGGAAAGCGGCGTTGCCGAATATTCACTGGAAGGGTTGATTGCTGAACTTGACAAGCAGGGATCTGATTGATGGCCGGTTTTGTCCTGACCCAAAAGGCCAGAAAGGATCTGTTGGAAATCGCACTTTACACCTTTGAAAGATGGGGGCGGGAACAGCGTAACATGTATCTCAACATGATGGATGACTGTTTCCAGCAATTGGCCGCAAACCCCCACATCGGGATTGACTGTAGCGACATCAGAACGGGTTACCGTAAAATGCAAGCCGGAAGTCATGTCATCTTTTACCGGGCGAAATCAACACAAACTATTGAGATTGTTCGTATTCTTCACGGGCGAATGGATCTGGAAACACACTTTCCCACCCCTTGATAATAGCAAGTACAGATTTTGAAAGAATAGCCACCCCCCCGATACTTTGAAGGTGGCTATTGGTATTTTCACTTTCAGTGTACTTCCCAACTATCGTATCTTGATCCCTTCCTCCTGAAGGTGCTTCTTCACGTCGGAGATCGGGACTTCCCGTTTGTGAAAGATATCGGCAGCCAGGGCGGCTTCTACGTCTGTATAGCCTTGAAAAACTCAGAGAAATGTGCGACCTTTCCGTTATTGTTTGAAGAAACAACATGGATCGAGACTTTGTCTTCTCGCCTCAGTCATGAACAGCTTCGCAATGTTCTGCCCACGATCAGGCAAGTGTTTTCTTGGCTTAGCTTATGTGTTATCATCGGGTATCCATATCAGGTGCTGTGCCCAATCTGCGAGGTGGTTTATGGGAAAAAAATCGTTGCTGGAAGATAAAAGAGATGAAATACTGCGTGTTGCCAGGGAACATGGCGCATTGAGTGTTAGAGTATTTGGTTCGTATGCCCGCGGTCAGGCCAACCCGGACAGTGACGTCGATCTTATTGTCGAGTTGGGGCCGGGCAGATCCCTTCTTGACCTGATTGCCATTAAGCAGGAGATTGAGGATTTTATACACATCAAAGTCGATGTGGTCACCGAGGCTTCATTGTCACCATACATTCGCAATGAGATCCTTCAGGAGGCTGTAAGTATATGAAAAATGATCTGGTCTATCTGCGGCACATAAATGACGCGATAGAAAAGATCGAGTCATATACCGATATGAGTAAAGATGATTTCATGTCCACCAGTCATTGGCAGGACGCAACCATCAGAAATCTCGAGATAATCGGAGAAGCAGTCAAGCGGCTGAGTGAAGAGCTGAAAGAACATAATCCTGAGATTCCCTGGCGGAATGTTGCAGGCTTACGTGATATCCTGATTCATCATTACATGGGTGTGGACCTGGAGACGGTTTGGAATGTTGTGAAAAACGACCTTCCGGGTCTGAAGAAAATCGTTGCCCGAGTTCTCGAGCAATATTGATAAATAAAATAGTCCCCAACAACCGTGAAGGTGGCTGTTAGTATTTTCACTATCAGTGCAGGTCCCAACTATCTAATCTCGATCCCTTCCTCCTGAAGGTGCTTCTTCACGGGCAGATGTCACTTCCTTTCTGTATAAGATATCGGCGGCCGGGACCGTTATCATTCAGCAATCCTTAAGGTTTGAGCATGGCCAGCATCGGCCAGAATTCCAGGTCGTGGTCGAATTCAACTCCATAGCCGGCCTGTTCGCGGCGGACCACTTTGCCGATTAATTGAATTAACATCTTTGAATGTTTGGCGGGAATAATGATATCGATATGACATTTAGTGCCGAGCGGGAAGGAGGCTTCGCTTTTGATATACAGACTATTTAAGCTGATGTCACGAATCTGTCCGGTCAGGAAAAAAGCCTTGTCCACGCTATGCAATACAACGCCTGCGTGGACAGCCATCCTGGATCTTCTTCTTTTTTCTGCCATGTGTCTCTTTCCGGTAAAGGGGTGTTGGTTATCTCACCGTTTAATTACCGGATCTCGATTCCTTCATCCTGAAGGTGCTTCTTAACGGCAGAAATCGGCACTTCCTTCCTGTGGAATATTCCCGCTGCTAGTGCCGCTTCAACGTCTGTAGCCTTGAACACCTCAGAGAAATGTTCAACTTTACCGGCGCCACTTGAAGCTATAACCGGGATGGTGACCTTATCTTTGACCATCTGGGTCATCTCAAGATCGTAACCGGAGTTTGTGCCGTCTTTATCCATACAGTTGAGAAGTATCTCTCCGGCACCGAGCTTCTCACAAACCGTAACTAACTGCACTACATCTATGTCCCGACCCTCTCTTCCACCTTTAACAGTGCACTGATACCAGCAATACTCTTCGCCGTTCGGGCCTGGGAATCTGGTTTTAATGGTGAAATGCGGAGTGTCATCGGGTGATTTTACGTAGACCCGCCTCGGGTCAACCGAGATCACCACCGCCTGGTTGCCGTAAACCCTTGAGATCTGTTCGATGGAGCTCATCCCGGTTGCCTTGCCGGATTGCAGGTAGGCTTCAACGGTGTGGACCGCGTCACTGCCGATGGAGATCTTGTCGGCGCCGGAGCGGAAGTATTCCGAGGCGACATCGAGTGACGAGTAGAATTTTCCTTCCGAATCGGTGAACTCCCGGATGCCGCCGCCGATGGTGAGCGGCACGAACACGTTTTCCGAGGAACGCTTCAGGACCTCGATCATCGGCTGGTCCTGCAATGGAAAGTTGCGGAAGGCGGTGATGTTCAGGAAGGTGACTTCGTCGGCCCCTTCATCGTAGTATCTTTTGGCCAGTTCAACCGGTTTGCCGAGGTTTCTGACCTCGCCTTCTTCCCGCACGTCGTACTGGTCGCCCTTGGTCACCACCAGGTCCCCGGCATCGTTGTTCCGCACATCGAGGCAGGCGATGATCCTCTTGGCGATTCTGGTCGGAGCCGGATCGGTGTTGACCGGTGCTGCGGCAAGCTTATCCGCCGCGAGAAAATTCTTCAGGATATTCAGGCCCGCCTTGCCGCTTTTTTCCGGGTGAAACTGGCAGGCGACCACGTTGCCTTTCTGGACGGAGCTGACAAATTCCTCGTGGTAATCGGTGGTGGTCAGGACCCAGTCGCGGTTCTGTTCACTGGCCATTGCCCGGTATGAGTGGACGAAGTAGAGTTTTTCGTCGGCAAAATTTTTGAACAGGGGGGAGCTTTTTCTGATGTTGATCCCGTTCCAGCCGATCTGCGGTACCGAGCCAAGCTTCTCGTCAAATCTGCCGATCTGCCCGGCGATGATCCCCAACCCTCTTACGCCGGGGGCTTCGTCGCTTCCTTCAAAAAGGGTCTGGAGGCCGAGGCAGATGCCGAGGAACGGCTTGTCCGCTTTCAGGAATTCGAGCAGCGGTTCAATGAATCCCTTTTCATTGAGGCGGTCCATGGCGCTGCCGAAACTGCCGACACCGGGGAAGACGATTTTTTCCGCCCGGCGGATGTCATCCGGCGAGGAGGCGTCTCTCACCTCGAAGCCAAGGGTGGTGATGGCATTTCTGACGCTGCGGACATTGCCGGCGCCGTAGTCAAGCAGGGTAATCATGGCGGATTCTCTTTCGTTGATTTCAGAGCGAAAAACAAGAGCGACATGTTACCTGAGAGGGGAGGGAAAAGCAAGCCGACTTTGGGTGTGTCGGGTGGCAGCGATCAGATAAAAGGTGGAAATTTTTCCAGTTTGCGCTGCAGGGTGCGGCGATGGATATTGAGCCGTTTGGCGGCGGCGGAAATATTGCCGCCGCAATCGGCAAGAACCCGGCTGATATGCTCCCATTCGACCCGGGCCAGGGAGGGGGTGGAGATCTCTTCCGGATTCGGCATTTTTTCGGGTGCGGAAGTCTCGGAGAAGGCGGCAAGGATTTCATCGGTGTCGGCCGGTTTGGAAATGTAATTCATGGCGCCAAGTCTTATGGCATCGGTTGCGGTGGCGATGCTGCCGTATCCGGTAAGAACCACGATTTTCAGATCCGGGTACTTCTCCAGGGCGGATTTCACGAGCTCCAGTCCGGAGCGGCCCGGCATTCGCAGATCGATGATCGCCATATCCGGACAGGTGTCGGCAAGAACGGTCATCGCTTCTCCGTAATCTGCCGCCGCGGTGACCTGATAGCCCCGTTTTACCAGGGCACGGCCAAGTCTTTCCCGGAAATGGTCTTCATCGTCAACCAGCAGGATATTCTTGTTCATGGGTCATTTCTCTCTGCTGCATAATCTTTCACTCACAGATTCTGCATGTCTGTGACCTTGGCCAGGCTAACTCGGATGGTGATTGTTGTTCCCTCGTCCCTGTTGGAGTCGATCTTCAGTTCACCGCCGAAACATTCGGTCATGGTCTTGGCCAGAAAGAGACCGAGCCCCAGGCCCTTCCCCGTTTCCTTGGTGGTGAAAAAGGGGTCGGTCGCCTTGGTGAAGGTGTCAGGGTCCATGCCGGGGCCGTTATCACTCACCATTATATACAGGTTATCATGATCCTGGTAGGAGTGACATCGTATTTCCGCGGAATTGTCGGCATCGTATGAATTTTTCAGCAGCCCCTTGATGCTCCTTACCCAGGTGTGGATCGGGACCATCAGCGCCTGATCTTTATTGTCGATCCTGAACGCAACTTTTTTCCCGGTCTCGACCTGAAACTCCTTGTCGATCATTTCCATCAGCATGGCCACCGAAGTAAGCCGGAACGATTCCCCGGAGTGTTCTCCGGCATCGGCTGAAAGCTGTCTCAGAATAAGGCGGCATCGCTGGATTTCGCTCTTGATCAGTTTTGCATCGGCAAGCAGGTCGTCATCAATCAACCCTTTTTCGAGGGAATTGATCATCTCGCCGGCGGCAATGGTGATGGTGGACAAGGGCGTCGAGAATTCGTGGGCGGCGCCGGCGGCCATGGTCGCAAGGGCGGCCAGCTTGTCGCTTTTCATCTTCTCTTCTTCAAGCCTGGCAAGGGTCTGCTGATGGGTTGCCAGGGCGTCCTGAATCCGGTTGATGAAATAGACGAGAAAGAAGGCGGTTATGGTGTAGGCGATCCACATTCCCTGCAGATGTAGTCCCATGTCGGAACGAGTTAGGCAGATCGGCATCTCGGGGCCGATGCCTGAGCCGATACTCTCCGCAGGTGGGAGAATAAAGAGCAGGGCGTAAAAGACTGCAGTCATCGAAGCGAGGCTCCAGGCCCATTTCTGCTGCATGAGGATCGACGCCAGAGTCACATGCAGGAGGTACAGGAAGGTGAAGGGATTCATCGGCCCCCCGGTGAAATAGATCAGAAGGGTCAGATGGATAATGTCCCAGGCCATTAGAAATCCGAAATGGCTCTGGCGAACGTCGCTTTTCAGAAGTTGGCGGTGGTGAAAAAAATAGTTGCTGCCCGCCTGAAAGGAGATCAGCAGCAGGAGAACGGAGGCAGGGATAACCGTATCAAAGACCATGGCCACGGCCCCGATCATGATCAGCTGACAGATAACCGCCCCCCATCTAAGCCGTAACAGCCAGGTGAAGGCAATTCTCGATGTTCCGGGGTTGCGGGAAAGAAGGGGGGTGAGGCTGGTTCTGGTCATTTTGTCTGTATCCGGCTATTCGGGAGAGTTGTGCGTCTCAATGAGGGTTGAAGGGTCTGAACGGCAGGCAGCACAACTCTTCTTCTTGACTCTTTACTCTTGATTTCCCCCTTTGCCAGCCCGCAGGGGCAGGCAAAGGGGGATGTGGAATTACATGCTGCCTTGTCCCATTTTCATTTTCATGCCGCCCATGCCGAGTGTGCTGACCAGGTCCATGGTGACTTCGCTGAATGTATGAATGGTCCCGCCATTGCTGGCCTGGAATTTTGCGGCATCCGCTGGGTTCTCGAACGGAATGAGTTCCTTGCCCATCGGGCCCATCTGGCCGCTGCCGGCTACATAGGTGGCCTTTTTGCCATCGAACCAGGAACCGGAGATGAAATCCTTCACCCAGATCATGGAAACATCTTCCCGGGTGTGAACGGTGTCGAATTTACCCATCATCAAAAGGTACTTGAACATGTCCTTGCCGCCGTCGAAGGGCACCATCTTGTTGTCGGTAAAGATAATCTGGGTCTGCCACTCCGGGTATCTTGCCGGGAACATGCCGCAGACGCCGCAGGAGACGTCGGCGGGGATGGCCATCGGGGCACCGGCCGGCGAAGCGTCCGCAGCGCTTTTCTGTTCGCCGGACTGGAGGCAGGCAGTTGCAAAAATCAGGGTTGCGGTAAGAATCAGCAGCAGTTTGATCGTTTTCATGGTCGGTATTCTCCCTTTTTTCATGGTTTGTTTCCCCCGGCAGGAAAAGATTTTTTGGGTTTTCCTTCTTGAGTGTGTTCCGGGGAAGTGCCGTTCTTGCTCAAGGAATGGCACTTCCCCGGAACATGAAGAAAGTGTTTTGCATGAAATACCAAAGTTGGTATCCGGTCACAATAGTAGTTTAATCCGCCGGGTTTTGAATGTGGCAAATTGTCGCACATCATGTTTTGCGTCAGAGGCGCCGCGATTGCAGGTTTATATTTCCAGATGCTGGGCCTTCATTTTTTCCCAGAGGTTTTTTCTGCTAATTCCCAGGACTTCTGCAGCTTTCGTCTTGTTGCCCGCACATTTTCTGAGCGCGTTCAGGATACAGCTTTTTTCGGCACGTCTTACAGCCTCGGCGAGGGGCATGACCTCGACGCCATCATCCTGGGGGTTGCCGCCGGTGAGATCTCCCGGCAGTTCCAGCAGGTCGATGAGCGGCGACTGGGTGAGTACCGAGGCTCTTTCAATAATATTGCGCAGCTCCCTGATGTTGCCGGGAAATCGATAACCGGACAAACATTTGAGGGCGCCATCGGACAACTGGAGCCGCATACCTCTCATGACACTGAACTCTTTGAGAAAATGATTGCACAGCGCAGGAACGTCTTCCATTCTTTCCCGGAGTGGCGGAATATTGATCGGAATAACCTGCAACCGGTAGAAGAGGTCTTCACGGAACTGACCGATTTTGACTGCTTCGGCCAGGTTCTTGGCGGTGGCGCAGATGATTCTGACATCAATTTTGATGGGTTTGGTGCCGCCCACCCTCTCAAACTCTTTTTCCTGAAGCACCCTTAAAAGCTTAACCTGCATGTTCAACGGCAGATCACCTATTTCATCGAGCAGCAGGGTGCCCCCGTCGGCCACTTCAAAACGGCCGCTTTTCCTCGACAGGGCGCCGGTGAAAGAGCCTTTCTCGTGCCCGAAAAGCTCTGATTCAATGAGGTTTTCCGGAATAGCGCCGCAGTTTACCTTGATGTACGGTCCTTTCGCCCGGCTGCTCTGGAAATGGATTGCCGCTGCCGCCAGTTCCTTGCCGGTTCCCGATTCGCCGGTGATGAGAACGGTGGAATCCGAGCCGGCAACCCTGTGCAGGAGCTGCTGCAGTCGCTCCATGATCGGGCTGGAGCCGATGATCAGGGAAGGGCGAGAACTTTCTTCAAGGGTCAGGCACTTGGTGCGGATCTTCTGCATCGACAGGATTCTGTTGACCCGGATGGTCAGGTCGTCCATGTCGAACGGTTTGAGGATGTAATCGGCCGCGCCTTTTCTCAGGCAGTCGACCGCGTCGTCAACGCCGCCGTAAGCGGTCATCAGGATGATATCGGTATCAGGGGAAAGCCCCCTGATTTCTCCCATCAGTCTGATGCCGTCCAGGCCTGGCATTTTGATATCCGAGATCACCAGATTGTAGATGTTGGCCTCAATCTTTTTCAAAGCCTCGGTGCCGTTGGCGACCTGGTCAATGTCAAATCCCTTGCCCTTCAGGCGGTCGTAAAGGGTCACTCTGATTATTTCGTCATCCTCGACAAGCAGTATTCTGGCCATGGTTGGTTGTCCTGTGGTGGTGAGTTATGTCAATGTTCAACTTTCCGACGTGTCTTATGGTGTTGATTTGCTGTCATAAAATTATTCAGAGTCATGGTGGTATTCCATGATGAGAATTCAGAAGCCAGAAGTCAGAAGTCAGAAGCCAGAAGCCAGAAGCCAGTAGCCAGTAGCCAGCAGCCAGAATGACTGATTTTAAAGCTTTTCTCATGGATTCTGACTCCTGGCTTCTTGTGGAACACATGCACTATCAAATCACCGAAACCCCTTTATTCTCGGGAGATTAGCCAAACGCGGCAATTTGTGGTCAATTTCTTTCAGTTTCCGATGTTTCTTGTATGCACCCTTCGGGTATGAGTTTCATCTGGGCAGACGAGCTGCTCAACTTAAGCTATATCAGGAATGGATATCCTGAATATGGAGCCTTTGCCGATTTCGCTGTCGACGGTGATGGCGCCGCCCATCTTTTTAATCAGCGAAAAGGTTACCGACAGGCCGAGACCGGTGCCGTCGCCAACCTCTTTGGTGGTGAAAAAGGGGTCGAATATGTGGGGCATGTCCTCTTCGCTGATTCCGGTCCCGGTGTCCGCCACTGTAAGGACCACCCCATTTCCCGCTTCGGCGGTGGTTACGGTAAGTTTCCCTCCCTCCGGCATGGCGTGGATTGAATTCAGCGCCAGGTTCACCAGAATCTGCTTCAGGGCCTCAACATCGATCTGGCGTGGGCTGGTTAGACCGAGATGGAGATCCAGGTCGATATCCTTGAGCTGATATTCAAGCAGGTCGAAGCATTCATGGATGATTTCATCAACATTCACGGTTCTGAAACTGAGCGGCTCCTTACGCCCGAAGTTGAGAAGCTGGCGAACGGTGTGGCTGATCCGCTGCAGCCCTTTGTCGATCAGGTCCAGATACCGGGTTCTCAGTTCATGGTCATCCGGCGACTCCTTCATGCTTTTCACACAGTTGCGCATGCCGCCCAAGGGGTTGTTCACTTCATGGGCGATTCCGGCAGCGAGCCTGCCGATGGCGGCCATCTTTTCACTCTGGAAAACCTGTTTTTGACTTTTCTCAAGCTCGGCCTGGGAATTCAGCAGCCGGTTGCCGAGATCTTTGAAATTTTCGGCAAGCTCGCTGATTTCATCCCTGCCTGCTGGCAGCTCTTCCTCGTGGATCGGCCGGTCCGGAAACGAATCCATCGCTCGCGAGAGCATCCCGAGCCGTCTGACGAGAACAAGATCGATGGTCAGGAATATGATCAGCGAGGTGAAGACGGTCGTCAGAATGGCCATGATCAGAAGAAACCTGTTATTGGTCGAGATTGCTTTGTCGGCCCAGGAAATTGGAATGGCCAGGCTTAAGCCGCCCCTTACATCACCCGTCTTGTAGCCATGTTCCGCATGGCATTCGAGGCAGGCGTCCTCAACGATAAGAGGGATCATGTACCGGAGAACGCGGCCATCCGTTTCTCTGACGATTTCCATTACTTCCGTGTCTCCTCTTTCAAAGCGCAAAAGTCCCCTTTTTTCGAAGAGGTCCGGAGCGTTATCGGGATTTACCGGCTTCAGACTGGTGACCCCGAACCGGCAGAAATCAACCTGGTCAGCGTATTTGGAAAGCTCTCTGGTGACCATTGCCGGGTTGCGCTTTACATATCGCTGCCCGGAACTGTCCTGGATCTCGCCCCCGACCACCAGAAACGGGTTTTTCTCGACTCCGGGTTTACTGATGACAAACAGACCCTCATGGTCAGCGACCCATTTCCTGGTCAGCAGTAACTGCTGGGCCAGCATTCTGGCCTGCCTTTTCGCCTGATTGATCACAAGGTGGTTCTGGAAATATGAAGTGCGGTAAAAAGTCACCCCGAAAATCAGGATCACAATCAGGCTGACCAGAATTGAGAATTTAGTCCTCAGACGCATAGATGGTTACCGGTTTAGGTGTCTGTTTTTTCTATAGGCGGTTGCAGACCTACTCGCCTGAGTAACTGTATCGGCGACACTTCCGACACCCCGTGTCGTTTTGGTGCTGCCTCTGATACTGAAGCACGGCGTTATGGATGTAGCAATTTCAGGGCCACCACCTCCATTTTTTATTGGATGTGGGCTTCCGGTTTATGTGTCTCAGTGACTTTCCTGATTCAGTGAAGACCACGAGGAAATGTCTCTCCAGGGAGATACATAACGGAGGCTCTGCAGTGATACCATATGGTAGCATGTTACGCAAGAGTAACGATACTAAACGGTAACATCAAGGGGTGGTGGTTAAAGGCGTAACAGTCTGAAATTAAAGGATAAAATATTGTTGGCATGTATCGTGCTTTTTTATCGCTGTGAAATATTGCCACTCGATGTTCCGGGAGTAAGGTGTTGCCTGTGGAAGAAGGTTTCTGTGCGGCAAGTTCGTATTGGGCCGGGATTGCTGGTGAAATTAAACAAGGAAAGAGGAGATATTCGTATGAGAAGAGTTGTGGGTGTGACGGTCTTAGGGTTGATTGTTTTGCTGATGGGGGCAGGGGGTGTAAATGCGGCCAGTGATTGCGCGGGGTGTCATCAGGAAAAAAATCCCGGCATGTACATGCAATGGAAAAACTCCAAACATGGTCAGAATGATGTCGGCTGTATTGATTGTCACCGGGCTGACCAGAATGATGTTGATGCATTTGAGCATCATGGCGCAACGATTGCCACTCTGGTGACGCCAAAAGATTGTTCAAGGTGTCATGAGAAAGAAGCGCAGCAGACCATGAACTCCTATCATTCCCATGCAGGTGAGATTCTGGAGTCCAACGATGCTTATCTTGCTCATGTTGCAGGTGGTAATCCTGTTGTGATTACCGGTTGCGCGACCTGCCATGGCGGAAAAGTCAAAATAGATCCCAATGCGCCGAATAAGCTTTCAAGTGAAACCTGGCCAAATTCGGGTATCGGCAGGATCAATCCTGATGGTTCTAAAGGCGCTTGTAATGCCTGTCATTCCCGGCATTCTTTCTCGGTAGAACAGGCCAGGCAGCCCGAAAACTGTGGGAAATGTCACCTGGGACCAGACCATCCGCAGAAAGAGATTTATGAGGAATCCAAGCACGGCATTGCCTATTATGCTCATAAAGACAAATTGAACCTGGATAAGGATGCGTGGGTGGTTGGTAAGGACTATTATGAGGCTCCGACCTGCGCGACCTGCCATATGTCCGCGACCAGGAACATGCAAATTACCCACGATGTTGGCGACCGTATCTCCTGGACCTTGCGGCCGCCGGTCTCCAAGCATAAAGATAATTGGGAGGCCAAGCGGGGGAGTATGAAGGATGTTTGCTTGAATTGTCATCAGGAGCGCTTTGTTGACGGTCACTATTATCAGTATGATGCTCTGGTGGAGCTTTACAATGAGAAGTTTGCCAAGCCTGCAGGGGTGATCATCAAAATGGTCAAAGATAAAGGTTTGCTGGAGCGCAATGCCGCTTTCTCAAACGAGATCGAATGGGAGTACTGGGAGCTTTGGCATCATGAAGGTCGGCGGGCGCGTATGGGTGCGGCCATGATGGGGCCGGATTATACCTGGTGGCATGGAATCTATGATGTGGCCCATAACTTCTATTTCAAATTGATCCCTTCGGCCCTGCATTACAACGATCCGGAAATCAATGCCTATATCAACAAGATGCTGACCGAAGACGATATGCACAAATGGATTAATACGCCGACTGCCAAGTTGAAAGAGTCTATCAGGAGCGGTGAGCTGCAGAAGGTTTATGAGGGCTTGTTTAAAAAGAATATGTAACAGCCGGTTGTTTTCCAAAATCAAAAAGGCCGTCTCTTTCGAGGCGGCTTTTTTGATTTTTAGGATTTGCTTAAGCAGAAGGTTTAATTGAATAGGACTCTTTGTGTGTCTGTGTTTGAAGTTGTTGAGGTGGTTCAGTGTATGTCCTTTATGCGGGTCATTGTAACCGAACGGTATCGGTTGTAGAAAGATTGTTGTAACCATATGGTATCAACATCGTGAGTGCTATATCGGTAAGTGATTGAAATCATTGCAATAGAGGTTTTGGCACGGTCTATGCTTGAATAAATAGTCGAACGAAGTATTGGTGGTCCCCCCCTAACCACCAGGTTCACCGCTTAATCTTTTTTACTCTTTCCCCTTCCCCTGAAGCCGGGACTCCTAATCAGGATGTCCCGGCTTTTCTTTGTCTGCTGAATGAAAAGCGCGACAAGAATCACTGCGGTCTTGGCTGGATAGTGTTAACGTGCTGATATCAATAATCTTTCTTTTCATGGTTCTTGATGCGTCCAGACACAGAGTGGTATCAGGGGTCCCTTTTTTCATTTACTTTTTACCGATTGGGATATAAAAATTTATACATCGCTATTCGTTCTGGATTAAGATTACGGACTGAAGGCATAGGGGTAGACCGGTATCTTAAAATGATTCAACTGCTTAGGAGGTTTCTCGCATGAAGAGTAACGGAAAGTTGATTTCTAGGTTGGGCATGATGTTTGCGGTCGCTGCAGTTTTCCTGTTCACGGTCAACGGTCAGGCCGCTGCCGGACCGATCAAGATCCGGTTCTCCCATGTGGTTGCGCAGAACACTCCGAAAGGGCAGGCGGCGGATATGTTCGCCAAACTTGCCAATGAGAGGCTGCAAGGCAAGGTTGAAGTCCAGGTTTTCCCCAACAGCCAGCTCTATGATGACAACAAGGTGCTCGATGCCTTAAGCACCGGTTCGGTTGAGATGGCGGCGCCTTCGACTGCCAAATTCACCTCCTGGGTTCCGCAGCTGCAGCTTTTCGACCTGCCCTTCCTGTTCAAGAACCGGGATGTGCTCTATGCCACCATGGATGGCGAGGTTGGGCAGAAAATGTTCCGGATGCTGGGCAAGAAGAACATGCTCGGCCTGACCATGTGGGACAACGGATTCAAGCAGATCGGCAACAGCAAGCACGAGATTCGCACTCCGGCGGATGTTGCCGGCCTCAAATACCGGATCATGTCTTCCAAGGTCCTTGAGGCACAGTTCAAGGTAGTGGGCGGCAACCCGCTGGTCATGCCGTTCTCCGAGGTGTACTCCGCTCTGGAGCAAGGGGTGATTGACGGCCAGGAGAACACCTGGTCCAACATGTACAGCAAGAAGATGCATGAGGTACAGAAGTATATCACCGAGAGCGACCATGGCTATCTCGGCTACACCGTGGTGACCAACGCCCAGTTCTGGAACTATCTGCCACCTGACGTGCGGACAGAGCTGGAGGCGATCATGAAGGAAGTGACCGCCTGGATCAGGGTCAACGGAGAGAAAATAAACCAGGAGGCCAAGGCCAGCATCATTGCCGCCGGCACCACCAAGGTTACAGAGCTGAGCGAAGCCGAGAAAGACGCCTTCCGGGCGGCATTCAAACCGGTCCATGATGAGTTCCGTGAGATTATCGGCGGCGATATGATTGATGCGGTTTACAAACTGAACGCGGCGAAGTAAAACATCGGCAACAGTTTGCAGTACCGGGGGGGGCATCTCAAAGAGTTGTGGGAAGCCCCTTCGGGAACTTCCCTACAAAAATCGGCAGGATGGGATAATGGAACAGGAGAAAGCCACGATCATCGATCGGATTGAGGAGGTTCTGATCTCGGTCCTGCTTGGAGCTGCTACGGTTCTGGTTTTTGCCCAGGTGGTGGCCCGCTATCTCTTCAACAAGGGGATTACCTGGGCGCCGGAGCTGGTGCAGCATTTTTTCCTGTGGACCGTTATGATCGGCGCCTCCTATGGTTTCAAGCACGGCGTCCACCTGGGTGTTGACGTGCTGATGAAAAAACTGCCGCAGGCCCGGCGGCGCATGATGGCCTTGCTCGCGGTGGTGGTTTCCCTCGGTTTTACCGGTTATATGGCCTATCTCTCTTTCTATTACGTCCTCGGCAGCTACCGGATGAACCTGATCACTGTGGATCTGCAGATTCCCCAGTGGATTCCGCATCTGGCGTTGCCTCTCGGGTTTTTCATGATCTCAATCCGCCTGGCGCAGGTATTCTGGTGGATCCATATCGGCCGCATGATCAATGTCTCGACCAGCGGCGAGCTTGACAACGATGAAATTGAAGACATTACCAAAGAATACTACCCGCCCGGACATCCCACCACCGAAGAAGATCATCAAGAGAAGATAAGCAAGCAGGAGGCCTGATATGGAAGCGGCAGTCATCTTCATCGTTCTTGCGGTCCTCCTTCTCCTGGGGGTGCCTATCGCCATCTGCCTCGGGCTTTCCGCCGGCGTCTATCTGCTGCTCTTTTTCCCGATTCCCGAGTGGACCAACACCACCACTGTTCTGGCCGGTATTCTGCCGAACAAGTTTTCGGCGACCATGGAGCATTTTACGCTCATGGCCATTCCCTTTTTCATTTTAAGTTCCAATTTTCTGTCGACCGGCGGGGTGGCGAGGAGGATTGTCCGTTTCGCCAACTGCCTGGTCGGCTGGCTGCACGGCGGCCTGGCCATGGCCGGGATCATGGCCTGCATTCTTTTTGCCGCGGTATCCGGCTCCAGTCCGGCCACGGTGGTGGCTATCGGTTCGATCATGATCCCCGGGATGCTTGAGGCCAATTACTCCAAGCGGTTCGCGGTGGGCTCCATTGCCACCGCCGGCAGTCTCGGCATTCTCATTCCGCCCTCCATCGTCATGATCGTCTATGCAGTGGCAACCGAGCAGTCGGTTGGCAAGATGTTTATCGCCGGCATTCTTCCCGGCCTGATGCTCGGAGCCATGCTCCTCGCCGTGACCTGGATCACCGCAGTGAGAAAGGATATGCCGCGGCAGCCGATGCCGACCCTGAAAGAGGTGTGGAGCTCCTTCTGGGAGGCTTTCTGGGGGCTGCTGCTGATCGTGATGATCATCGGCGGGATCTACGGCGGTATTTTCACCCCCACCGAGGCGGCGGCCGTGGCGGCGGTCTATTCGGCGGTTATCGCCCTCTTCGTCTATCGTGACATGACTTTCCGGGACATCCCCCATGTCCTCCTGGAATCGGCCAAAATGACGGCCATGCTCCTTTTTATCATCTCCTGCGCGATGATCTTCGCCCATGTTCTGACCATGGAGCGGATCCCTCAGGATATCGCCGAGTGGCTGGTGGCGCGGGATATGTCGTGGTGGATGTTCCTGCTGATGGTGAATGTCATTCTCTGGTTCGCCGGAGATTTCATGGAGCCGTCGTCGATCATCCTGATCCTCGCGCCGATTTTCTTCCCGATCGCCATGGCCCTCAAAATCGACCCGATCCACCTGGGCATCGTCATGACCCTGAACATGGAGGTCGGGATGATCACCCCGCCGGTGGGTTTGAACCTCTACGTCGCTTCAGGGCTTTCCGGGCTGAGCCTCGAAGAGGTGACCAAAGCCTCATTGCCATGGATGGCGGTCATGATCGTGGCCCTGCTGCTGGTCACCTACATCCCTTCCATCAGCCTTTTTCTGGTGAACCTGCTGTATTAGTAATGTCCTGGAACGAGAGAACTGTTTTTTGTGAGAATTTTAGGGGATGATGGGATGAACTATCCTTTTTTTTGCTTATTTTAGGGGGTTGGTTTTGCGGAAAAAAGGGCGGCAACTTCAGGTGAGTATTCGGCTTTTCTCAAGCAGTACCAAAAAGAGTTGCCAGGAGATAACGCAATAGCGCAAGCCTGACCCCGGTTCTACACCATCACCTCCGCCAACCGCAACACCGTTTTGCCGCAGCTCCAGTTGGATACGGATACGATCACCGATATCATCAATGCGGTCAATGCCGGTAAGGAGGTAACCGTTTCCAAAACCAATATCGATTTCAACGGCTGGACCGGCTGCGGCTACATCGCCTTTGACACGGACACCGGCGGCGGGGTGTACATGGTCAGTGGTGGGTTGAATGGTGGTATTGTACTAGCTCAAACTACGTATAAGCTATATTTAGTAAATTTATATTTAACAGGGAATATAGCAAAATTCACGATAGGGAAAAGCCTGTCAGGTATTCTGGGCACTTTTGTGACAATTGTTAAAGGTGTATGTGATATTTATGAAATTTTGAAAGGAAATTTGACTGAAAGCCAGCGAACATGTGTGAAGTTAGCTATAATTGGTTTTATGACTCTTAGCTTAGCTGTCATATGGTGCTCATTTATTTTTGTACCGTTTCTTGGGTCACTAATGGTGAATCCAGTAGCTTCAATTTTTATAAAAATGGCAATGAAGAAAATTTTAGAAAAAGTTAAGGATGTTGCGATAAAAGAATGCTTAGTGTGAATCACTAGTGAAAAATAAGGTTATGATATTCTCTCCATTGCTGGAAAGAAGGTTGGTAATCAATAAGCTGCCTTTTGAATACTCATGGAGCAATAGAAGACTCAAGGAGTTTGTTGCAATATTATTCTCTTTAGTAGTTTTGTACTGTTTTCCGCAGATGTTGATAATCATCATGGTTAAGAGTAAAAACAGTGCATTTGGTATGGATCGTATGGTTGTGTTTGGTTTTGGATTTGTTGCAATCCTGCTTTCATTGTTTCTATTTATTCATGGGATACTTAACGTATCGACTAAATACCGTATCAAATTCGATAGTGAAAACATTACATGGTGCAAAGAAGTTTTATTTATAATTGTCTACAAATGGAGAGAAAGGTTGAGTGACTATCAAGGGCTAAAGATTAATGAAGAAAATCGTTCGACCTTTAATCCAATAATTGAGGATGCTTCATCTGTACCGAAAAGTGTTTTTGTTGTTTCCTTGATACATAAAACAGATGAACGGAAAAATATTGTTTTGTATGAGACTGAGCTCAAA
Organism: Pseudomonadota bacterium; assembly: GCA_018823285.1. Taxonomy (NCBI): domain Bacteria; kingdom Pseudomonadati; phylum Pseudomonadota; species Pseudomonadota bacterium. The sequence continues at coordinate 17,251 of JAHJIQ010000071.1, read as the reverse complement.
TCTGCTTCTGACACTAAAGCCAAAAATTATGCCGGCTTGTTTGGTTTAAAGGTGATTTAGGTCAGCAACGAATCCGGTAAAATATGGTGACATAATACTAATTAATCTAAAATCTAATCCGGTAAAATATGGTGACATAATACTAAAATCTGGTGACATAATACTAATTAATCTTGTTGGTTTCTCTCTCAGTTGTTAGAGTACCTTGATGACACGCATAGCACGAGTAGTCCTTCCTGGCTATCCCCACCACATAACCCAACGGGGTGTTCGATCCATGCCGGTGTTTTTCACTGATGATGACCGGGATGAGTATCTTCGTTTGCAAAGGGAGCAGGGCGAACGCTTTGGGGTGAAATTTATCTCATATTGTCTGATGACGAATCATGTTCATCTGGTAGCCATCCCTGAAGATGAAACAGGTTTGGCAAGAGCGATCGGAGAAGCTCACAGACTATATACCCGCCGGATCAATTTCCGTGAGAAAGTAAGAGGCTATCTCTTTCAGGGCAGATTTTTTTCCTGTCCTCTAGATGGTTCATATTTGATATCTGCAGTCCGTTATGTAGAAAGAAATCCAGTCCGGGCAAAAATGGTCAAACATGCTTGGGAGTATGAGTGGTCAAGCGCAGCGTATCATGTCGGGATCAAGAATGAAGATGTGCTTGTTACAGATAGTGATTTGCTGAAGGAGATAGATGATTGGCGGTTGTATTTATCAGGAAACGACAAGGACATCGAAGAGCTCAGGCTTAACACTCGGACAGGTCGCCCAGCAGGCGGTGAAGGATTCATAGCAAAAGCAGAAAGGATTGTCAGCAGGGTTTTACATCCTGGTAAAGCGGGACGTCCGAAAAAGAATTAATATTATGTCGCCATATTTATGTCATACATCCTGGTAAAGCGGGACGTCCGAAAAAGAATTAATATTATGTCGCCATATTTATGTCATGTCGCCATATTTATGTCGAGATTTATGTCTAATGTCGCCAGATTTATGTCACGTGGATGGCGGTGATGATCGTGGCCCTGCTCCTCGTTACCTACATCCCTTCTATCAGTCTTTTTCTTACTGGGACGAGAGAACTGTTTCTGGAGAAAATGTGGGGAATGGGTGTCGATTATTTTTTTCTCAAACCGATGGACCATCGCCAGGTCTGTCGTGTGGTCAGGAAAGTACTGGACCGGAAGAGAGGGGCTGCAACTGTAAATGAGTCGGTTTCTATCGGTCCTGCGATTCATGCTGCTTCTGATGCCTTGACCGACATCTGAAAATTTTGTAAGAAGGATCTTTCAGGCGCTCGAAAGAGCTTAAAAGGGAACCCGGTGGAAAATCCGGGACGGGCCCGCCGCTGTGACCGGGGACCGAAGCCGCTTATGCCACTATCTTTTGAGATGGGAAGGTGCGGTGGAGGAATGATCCGGAAGTCAGAAGACCTGCCTGAAAGTTTTTGACCAATCTCCCGTGGACAAGGAGAGAGTCAACTTTTTCGAGGATAACAGGGCGTCCCCGGAGCGAATGTGTAAGTTCGATCCGCGGGCGCTTTTTTTGTGGTCGAAATTCTTCCGAGTATGAAACGTTATGGCGAAAAAACTGTTGCTGGTCAGACATTGTGCAACATCTCCTGAGTTCTATGGGAAATTCATAGGCGCTTCCGAGGTCGCTCTCGGGCCGGATGCACCTGAACAGGCTTCCCGTCTGGCCGGGGTGATCGCCGGGGAGAAGCCCGATCTTGTTTTCTGCAGTCCTCTGAGCCGGGCGAGAAAGACTCTGGAGCTGATGCATCAGGATCGGCTGACCGGCAAGATGATGATCGAGCCTGATCTGCGGGAGATTGATTTCGGGCGATGGGAAGGAAAGTCTTTCGAGGAGATAACCGAGGTGGATTCCGAACTGGTCCGGCGCTGGTCGGCGTGGTCTCCCGATTTCACCTTTCCGGAAGGGGAAGCGGTGAAGGATTTCCTGAAAAGGGTCCACCGGGTTGCCGACCGGCTGGCTTCACTGGAAAAGAATGTGGTGCTGGTTGTTGCCCACGGCGGGGTCATCCGGGCGATGATCTGCCATCTTTTGCGGATGCACCCGCAAAACTATCTGTTGTTCGATGTGAAACCGGCCCGTCTGACGGTGATTGATATGTTCCCCGAGGGTGGGGTGTTGTCGGGTCTTAATCTTTAAGGGGGATGTAAGTGGCTGAAATTATTCTGATAACCGGTGGGGCGCGTAGCGGCAAGAGCCGCCATGCCCAGCAGCTTGCCGAGAAGCGGAAAGGGAAAAGGCTCTTCGTCGCCACCTGTCCGGTTACCGATGATGAGATGCAGCAGCGGATCGAGCGGCACCGGTTCGACCGGGAGGATTGCGGCTGGCAGACCATCGAGGAGACCGTCGATCTGCAGGGTGTTCTGAACGGGAACCGTGAGTACGAAGTGGTCCTGATCGATTGCCTGACCCTCTGGATCAATAATCTCCTGTTCACCGATGCCGGCAACAGTCTTGATGATGAGGCGCTCAAAGAGAGAGTTCGCGGGATTCTGGAAGCGGCGGTGATCAGACCGGGAGTGGTGATTCTGGTCACCAACGAGGTGGGGATGGGAATCGTCCCGGAAAATCTGCTTGCCCGCCGCTATCGTGATCTGGTCGGCCGCTGCAACCAGGAGGTCGCAGCTGTGGCCGATAAAGTGGTTCTAGTGACCTGCGGCATACCAATGACTGTAAAGGAGAAAAGATGAGTCTGCTTGACGAAACGATACAATCAATCACCGGTCAGGACCAGACCTGGCGGGACAAAGCCAAAGCCCGTCTCGACCAGCTGACCATGCCGCACTGGGCCCTTGGCCGTCTGATGGACCTGGCCCTCGATCTGGCCGGGATGACCCGATCCATGACTCCGCCGGTCGCCCGCAAGGCGGTGCTCGTGCTGGCGGGCGACCACGGGGTGGTTGCCGAGGGAGTCAGCAAGTTCCCGCAGGAGGTGACCCCCCAGATGGTCGGCAATTTCGTGAATGGCGGGGCCGGGATCAATGCCCTGGCCCGGCAGGTGGGAGCCGAGGTGAAGGTGGTGGATCTGGGTGTCGCCGCAGATATCAGCGCCATGACGAAAAAGGGATTGGTCATCGACAAGAAGGTTGCGCCCGGCACGGCCAATATGGCGAAAGGCCCGGCCATGACCAGGGAGCAGGCGAGGGCCGCCATCGAGGCCGGGATCGAAGTCGTGAGAAGCATGGAAAATGAGATCGACCTCTTCGGCACCGGTGATATGGGGATCGGCAATACCACCCCGAGTACGGCAATTGTTTCAATCATTACAGGCACTTCGGTGGCAGATGTCACCGGCCGGGGCACCGGCCTGGATGACGCCCAGCTGGACCACAAGATCAAGGTAATCGAACAGTCCCTCGCGGTGAACAGGCCGGATGCGAGTGATGGCCTTGATGTGCTGGCCAAGGTCGGCGGCTTTGAGATCGGCGGCATTGCAGGAGTGATCCTCGGCTGCGCAGCCTGCAAAAAACCGGTGCTGGTGGACGGTTTTATCTCCACCGCCGGGGCGCTCATTGCCCACAGTTTGGCTCCTGCCTGCCGTGAATATATGATTGCCTCGCACCGCAGCGTTGAACAGGGCCATCGGGTCATGCACACGCATCTCGGGCTCGAGCCCCTTCTCGATCTGAACCTGAGACTTGGCGAGGGCACCGGAGGCGCGCTGGCCATGAATATCGTGGAGGCGGCGAGAAGGGTCCTGACCGATGTGGCGACCTTTGAAGAGGCAATGGTCTCCGGAGCGGATAAATAGCAGCGGCGTTGTAAAAAGCCGATCTGCTGCGTCGCATCGGGTATGTGAAATGCTCGACATACTGAAGTATGCCTGCGCTTTCACAACGCCACTGCTCCTTGTATATCAACTTTTTTCACCCTTCGGGTATAAGTTTCGTACGAGCAGACAAGCTGCTCAACTCAGCTTTACCTGGCCGCTGCCAATGATTGTTTTTATGAATAATTTCAAGTGCATAAAAGGTCTGTTTGCGGCCATTCGTTTTTTGACGGTGCTGCCTGTGCCGGGAAAAATCGGGGTCGAAACCGACGATCTTGCCGGAAGTCTGGTCTGGTTTCCGGTGGTCGGGCTTCTGATCGGTTTGATTTCCGGCGGGTTGTTGTATCTGGTGGCACCGCTGATGCCCGCTTCTCTGGCGGCAGTTCTCGCGGTTGCCCTGCTCGCCGTTTTCTCGGGCTGTCTGCATCTCGACGGGGTTGCCGATTGCGGCGACGGGTTTTTCAGTTCCCGGCCCCGGGAGAGAATCCTTGAGATCATGCGGGACAGCCATATCGGCGCCATGGGGGTGATCGCCATTTTTTTTGTACTGGCCGTCAAGGTTTCCTCTCTGATGGTGGTTTCTTCCGGAGAGCTGTGGAAAATAGTTTGTATCATGCCGGTTGCCGGGCGGGCCGGGATCATCCTGATGATGAACCTTCTGCCCTATGCCCGGCCCGACGGTGGTCTGGCGACCGTTATGTATGGCCGGAAGAGGATTGAGCATCTGCTCTGGGCCCTGGCGCTCCTGTTTCTGGCGGGGTGGTTTATCGCCGGGACAACCGGGCTTTTGGCTGCCGCTGATGCGATGGTTCTGCTGCTGGTGTTATCCTATTATGTCCATCTCAAGATCGGCGGCGCTACCGGCGATACCCTTGGCGCGGCCTGTGAATTTTCCGAGGCGGCTTTTGCCGCGATTTTCGTCTGCCTTTAGATACGATGACGATTTCAGTGAAAGAGACGAATCACCTGGCCGCACATGGCGGAAATCTTCGGGCCCTGGCTTGTAAAGCCGGGTGCGCTGTCGATGAAATCCTTGATTTCAGCGCCTCCATCAATCCCCTTGGCCCGCCGGAAGAACTCCGGCAGATCATCAGCCGCAGTGTCGGGAATCTGGCCTGTTATCCCGATCCTCATGCCGGGAGTCTGTTGGCGCATCTTGCTGGAATCCTTGGTGTGGAGAAGGATCAGCTCCTTGCCGCCAACGGCTCCACCGAAATTATCTATGCCCTGCCGCGGGCACTCGATGTGAAACGGGCGGTGGTCCCGGTCCCGTCGTATTCCGATTACCGGCGGGCGGCCGAACTTGCCGGGCTCAAAGTTCTCAGTCTGCCCCTCGTTGCTGAAGACGGGTTTCGGGTGGATTTTGCCGCCCTTGCCGGATCGATCCAGAACGGCGACCTCGTTTTTCTCGGCCGGCCGAACAACCCGACCGGGGTTTCCTTTGCCCATCGCGATCTCCTGGAGCTCGTCGACAAATTTCCCGGAATATACTTTGCGGTGGACGAGTCGTTTTATGAATTTATCGAGGGTGAAAGCGGTCTGATCTCAAAAAAGATGGTTCCGAACCTGATCGTTTTCCGTTCCCTCACCAAGTTTTATGCCATTCCCGGGCTGCGGCTCGGTTTTGCGGTGGCAGCCCCGGAGGTTGCGGCCCGCCTTCGTGAACAGATCCTGCCTTGGACGGTGAATGGAATCGCCCAGGCGGTCGGGGAAAAGATTGTCGGCGATCCGGAATATGGAGCGGCGAGCCGCGGTTTTATCGAGGAACGGCGCAACGAGCTTTTTGTTAATATTAATAATATCAATTGTTTAAGTGCTGTAAAAGGGGATGCGAATTTTCTGCTGATCAGGTTGCAGGCAGAGAGGACCGCTCAGGAATTGGCCGATCGTCTGCTGAAAAATCACCGGATCGCGATTCGGGTCTGTGAAAATTTTTCCGGACTCGATGATACCTACTTTCGGGTTGCAGTCAGAAGTCGGGAAGATAACGACCGACTCTGCGCAGCGTTGACCGGAGAACTTGTGCCGGGGAGGCAGGTGGGCAAAAAAGCCCGCGGAACTCCGGCCCTGATGCTGCAGGGCACCTCGTCGAACGCCGGCAAATCGGTGCTCACCGCGGCCCTCTGCCGGATCTTTCTCCAGGATGGATACAACGTTGCGCCTTTCAAGGCGCAGAACATGTCGCTAAACTCCTTTGTCACCAGAAAGGGCGAGGAGATGGGCCGCGCCCAGGTGGTCCAGGCCCAGGCGTGCCGGCTCGACCCGGATGTGCGGATGAACCCGGTGCTTCTGAAACCGTCATCCGATGTCGGCTGCCAGGTGATCGTCAACGGATTTCCCATCGGCAATATGAAGGCAGATAACTATATCCGCTATAAAAATGAGGCGAGAGTGGCCGCCCATGCGGCCTACGATTCCCTGGCGGCGGAGCATGACCTCATCATTCTGGAAGGGGCGGGGAGCCCGGCCGAGGTCAATCTGAAAAAGCACGATATCGTCAACATGGGCATGGCCCGTCACGCCGGTTCGCCGGTGCTGCTGGTGGGCGACATCGACCGGGGCGGGGTCTTTGCCTCCTTTATCGGCACCATGGAAGTGATGGCCGAGTGGGAGCGGAAGCTGATCGCAGGGTTCGTGGTGAACCGGTTCCGGGGGCTGGAGTCACTCCTTGATGACGCCTTCCGCTATACCGAGGAATTCACCGGCAGGCCGGTCTTGGGCACGGTGCCGTATGTCAGGAATCTCGGCCTGCCGGAAGAGGATTCGGTGAGCTTCAAGGGGGGGCTCTACGATCAGGTGAAACCCTCTGGCGACCATGTGACGATCGGCCTGATCGATCTCCCCCATATCTCCAATTTTACCGACGTCGAACCGTTTCTGGCCGAGCCGGATGTCCATCTCCGGATCATCCGCACCGCTTCGGAACTGGTGGCGTCCTCTCCTGAACTTTCCGCCCTGATCCTGCCGGGCAGCAAGAACGTGATCAGCGATCTCGCCTACCTCCGGAAAAGCGGGCTCGCCGACCGGATCACTGCTCTGGCCGGGGAAAGGACCCTCGATATCATCGGGATCTGCGGCGGCTTCCAGATGCTGGGGACAAAGATCGGCGACCCCCATAAGATTGAATCCGACGGTGGAGAGATTGACGGCCTTGGCCTCCTGGAAGTGATCACCACCCTGGCCCCCGAAAAGACCCTGACCCGGCAGACCGCCCTGCATTTGCCGTCACATCTGAAAGTCCATGGCTATGAAATCCATCATGGCCGGACCAGTTCAACGCTGGCGAGCGCCCTGCGGTTCGATGGCGGCGGTACGGACGGCGCCGTCTCGCCGGATGGCCGGATCTGGGGCAGCTATCTGCACGGCATTTTCGATGACGATCCTTTCCGGCGCTGGTTTATCGATATGCTGCGCAGTTCCCGCTGTCTGCAGCCCCTTGGAACGGTGGTTGCCCCCTACGATCTGGAACCGGCCTTTGACCGTCTGGCCGCGGTGGTCCGGGAGGGGATGGATATGAAAAAAATCTACCGGATTCTGGGGTTGAGATGATCTTTCATTTTGCCGACCCAATATTTTTCGATTTTGTCATTGCGAGGAGAGTATCGACGAAGCAATCCATTGATCGATTCGCAGGGAAAAGATTGCTTCGCTTTGCTCGCAATGACAGGGGTGGCACGGAATGAGCCTTGAGTTACAGATCGTCCTGGCCCTGCTGCTGGATTCGCTGTTGGGTGACCCCCGTTGGCTACCGCATCCGGTGCGGATGATCGGCTGGCTGGCCATGAAGAGTGAGGGTTTCTTCCGGGAGATTATCCCCCACGAAAAGACGGCGGGAATTGCGACCGTGCTTGCTGTTCTCTCGATCAGCGGTTCGGCGGGCTGGTGGCTGATCCATTTGGCCGGGAGGTATCACCCGCGGGCGGTGGATATGGTTTCGATCCTGATCCTCTATACCTGTTTTGCCGCCCGGGATCTGATCACTCATAGTAATGATGTCCATGACGCTTTGCAGAAAGGTGATCTGGCAGAGGCGAGGCTGCGGGTCGGGATGATCGTCGGCCGGGATACCATGACTCTGGATGAAGGTGAAGTGGTCAGGGCGACGGTGGAGAGTGTGGCGGAGAACACGGTGGATGGGGTGACGGCGCCCCTCTTCTGGGCGGTTGTCGCAGGCCCGGTCGGGGCTCTGGTTTACAAGGCGATCAACACCCTGGACTCCACCTTCGGCTACAAGAATGAGCGGTATCTCCATTTCGGCTGGGCGGCGGCGAGGCTGGACGATCTCGCCAACCGGCTGCCGGCAAGGTTGACCGGGATCGTGATGGTTGTTGCCGCCCGGTTCTGCCGGTTGTCGGCACCGAATGCCTGGCGGATTTTCCGGCGGGACCGGAACCGGCATGCGAGTCCCAATTCAGGGCAGAGTGAGGCCCCGATGGCCGGGGCGCTCGGGATCCAGCTTGGCGGGATCTCCTCCTATTTCGGGAAAATTGTGAAAAAACCGACCCTCGGTGATGCCCTGAACCGGCCGGAACCGTTTCATATCGACCAGGCCAACGCGCTGATGATTTTGACCACGGCTTTCGTGGCAGTGATTTTGCTCGGGGTCCGGTTGATTATTCTGTAAGCAATGATGTTCCTTCGACAAGCTCAGGGTGAGTGGGGATTGGTGTTTTGATAACCTTGGCACATGTTGTCATTGTGGATGTAGCTAGCGGTCGATAAGCCATAAAATATGCCATATTTACATATTGCCATTTCACCCATTGTGCTGCTACAATCAAATCATGAAAAAGGTAACGTTCGAGTGGGATAAATCCAAGAATCAAGATAACCAAGAAAAGCATGGGGTTTCATTCGAACTTGCCCAATGTGCGTTTGCCGATACACATCGTGTAATTGCAGAAGACATATCCCACAGCCAAGATGAAAAAAGATACTACTGTTTTGGCCAGGTGGGAGAAGGTGTTATCACAGTGCGCTTCACATATCGGGACAACAAAATACGCATCATTGGTGCCGGGTATTGGCGTAAAGGGAGGAAAATTTATGGCGACCAAAACAAAAAGAAAAATTAATTACACTGACGAACCATTAGGCGAAATTCGAGTTGTTGATGACTTTTTGCCATCACCAGAAGAATTGGTGTTTAAAGAAGACAATGTCAAAATCACTATTACGCTGAGTAAAACCAGTATCGACTTTTTCAAAAAAGAAGCCAAAAAGCATCATACTCAATATCAAAAGATGATTCGTCGTCTTCTCGACGTTTATGCTGAACATCATATGTAAGATAAAAGATTCGTTTGCAACCAAGTCGAGCGGGACGCCTACCGGCTCCCCTTACTTAAAACTGTTTTAACCTGCTCTGGTGCCGGGCTGTTTGCCTGGTGAAAAGGGAATCCCGTGCGAATCGGGAGCGTTGGGCCGGCGCTGTAATCGGGGACCGGTATCGCATCATGTCACTGTCGAAAGACGGGAAGGCGCGGTATCGGGTTGATCCGGGAGTCAGAAGACCTGCCAGGGAAATATATTAATAATTTCGGTGGCTTAGCCCAAGTGATCCGCATCGGCATTGTGTGCCGGTGCGGATTTTTTTATGCCCCGGAGAGAAAAAGAAAGGAGAAGGCAATGAAGACACAGCTTGAGCTGGCCCGTGATGGCGTGATCACCGCACAGATGACCCGCGTCGCAACAGAGGAAGGGTTTGAACCGGAAGTGATCCGGGCCCGACTGGCCCTGGGGGAAATCGTGATTCCCAATAACCCGAACCGGCCGCAGCAGAAGGTGGTGGGGATCGGCCGGGGGTTGCGGACCAAGGTTAACGCCTCCATCGGCACCTCGTCGGATATCTATGACATTGAACTGGAGAAAAGAAAGGCGCGGATTGCCGAGGAGGAAAAGGCGGATACCCTGATGGAGCTATCCACCGGCGGCGATCTCGATCTGGTTCGGCGGGAGGTCCTGGCGTGCTGCAATCTGCCGGTGGGCAACGTGCCCCTGTACCAGGCCTTTCATGATGCGGCGAAGAAGTACAAAAACTCGGACAAGCTCGATCCCGAGTATCTGTTTGAACTGATTGAGCGGCAGCTTGAAGACGGCATGTCGTTCATGGCCATCCATTGCGGGATCAACCGTTTCAGTATCGAGCGGCTGCGCAAGCAGGGCTATCGCTACGGCGGGCTGGTCTCCAAGGGCGGCACCTTCATGGTCTCCTGGATGGAGAACAATAACCGGGAAAACCCGCTCTATGAGCAGTTTGATCGGGTCTGCGGGCTGATGAAGAAATATGACGCGGTGTTGTCGCTCGGGAACGGCATTCGCGCAGGCGCGATCCACGACAGCCACGACCGGGCCCAGATGGCCGAGATGATCATTAACTGCGAGCTTGCCGAACTGGGGCGCGAGATGGGCTGCCAGATGATGGTGGAGGGCCCGGGCCATGTGCCGCTTGATGAGATCGAGGGCAATATCATGCTGGAAAAACGGATGAGCGGCAACGCCCCCTATTATGTGCTCGGCCCGTTACCGGCCGACAGTGGCGCCGGGTACGACCATATCACCGCCGCGATCGGCGCGGCCAACTCCGCCCGCTACGGCGCGGATCTGATCTGCTACATCACCCCGGCCGAACACCTGGCCCTGCCCAATGAATCTGATGTTCGTGAAGGGGTGCGGGCCACCCGGCTTGCCGCCCGGATCGGCGATATCGCGAAATACCCTGACCGGCGTGAGCATGAGAAGCAGGTGGCGCTTGCCCGCCGCGACATGCGCTGGGACGATCACATGAGTTTATTGATGTTCCCGGAAAAGGCCAAAGAAGTGCGGGCCAGCCGCACTCCGTCTGATAGCCAGACCTGCACCATGTGCGGGGATTTCTGCGCCATGCGCCGTGGCTCGGCCCTGTTCGAGAATGATCTGAAGGGGGATAAAATCTCCCCGGAAATGCAGTGTCCGAAAGAGGCGGCCTGATAGAGATTCGCGAGAAAAGGGATATGTATTTGCTGCATGTCCCTTTTTTTTACCCATGCGGGACACGATCATCCTCCAGGACCAAATGGATATCCCTGAATCCGTGAGCGTTCGAGAGCGGCACAGATGCCAGGCGACGACGATGTTGATAATACATATGGTCTGTGAAAAGGACCAGCGGTCGGGAAACCGGTCATTCCATCTCGATTGCTCTAAAAAATACATTTGACATAAATTGCCGTCGGTAATTACAATGTGGGTATAAATAATATTTGCGAGGTGGTGAAATGAAAGCGGCAATAATAAAAATCGGCAATTCCCAAGGATTGCGCATTCCAAAACCAATTATTAAACAATGTGGGTTTAATCAAGAAGTGGAACTCGAAGTCCACGACAACGAACTCATAATCAAATCAGCAAGTCATCCTCGCCAAAATTGGGAAAAAGCATTTAAAACAATGACCCGAAATGGAGACGATAAATTGATCGAAAGTCCTGAAACAAAATGGGGCGAGGAAGAATGGGAATGGAAATAAATCGTTTTGACGTATTCCTTGTCAATCTTGACCCAACGGTTGGTCACGAGATCAAAAAAACAAGACCTTGCCTCGTTATTTCACCTGACGAGATGAATCGTAATATCTCTACGATGATTATTGCCCCCATGACAACAAAAGGAAGGAGTTACCCGACCAGAATACCATGTTCGTTTCAGGGCAGGAGTGGACAGATAATTCTCGACCAAATCCGCACGATAGACAAAGAAAGGCTCGTAAAGAAATTAGGCGTTATCAGTAAAAGTGCACGGGCAAAAACCCTCAGAGTGCTGCAGGAATTATTTGCGGAATGATCATGGTCTCTGAAAGGATGGATTTATTTCATACGGCACTTGATTATTTTGCAGAGATCAGCGCAGTGCCGCGCTGTTCCGGAGCGGAAGAGCGGGTCAGATCTTTTTTCTGCGACTGGGCGGTTGGGCAGGGTTATGAATACCGGATCGATCGGGTCGGCAACCTCTTGATCAGGGTGCCGGCAAGCGCCGGTTTCGAGAGAAAGGACACGATCATCCTGCAGGGCCATATGGATATGGTCTGTGAAAAAAACGAAGGAAGCAATCACGATTTCAGTAAGGATCCGATCCGCCTTTTCACGGAGGGCGACTGGCTGAAGGCGCGCGGGACGACTCTTGGCGCCGACAATGGCATCGGCCTCGCCATCGCCATGGCCGTTGCCGTCGATAAAGAAGCAATCCGTCCGCCCCTGGAGCTTCTTTTTACCGTCGATGAAGAAACCGGTCTCACCGGCGCATCCGCCCTGACTCCGGACTTTTTTTCCGGCCGAATCCTGATCAACCTCGATTCGGAAGATGAGGGCGTGTTTACCGTCGGCTGCGCCGGCGGCCGGGACAGCGAGATAATTCTGCCGATTGAACATGAACCGGCTCCCGGCGATTCAACTTTTATTTCAATCAAGGTCCAGGGACTTGCCGGTGGTCATTCCGGGGTCGATATCAATCAACAGCGGGCAAATGCGATTGTCGTGCTGGCGCAACTTCTGAACGGTCTTGCCGGGGAGATGGAGTTTTTGCTCGCCTCGATCTCCGGCGGCAGCGCCCACAACGCCATCCCCCGCGAGGCGCGGGTGGTTCTCGCCATTTCCGGTCCGGCAGAAGTGGCAGGAGAAGAGATCAAAAGACTTGCCGAGAGCGTGCGTGGCAGTTACCCAAACGAGCCGGGGCTCGCGATCACCTGTGAGAATCTTTCTTCACTGCCCAAAGCTGTCTATGCAAAAGCCTCTTCAGCCGCTACCTGTAAACTGCTCGCCGCCTCTCCGCACGGAGTGATTGCGATGTCTGCTGAAGTTCCCGGCCTGGTGGAAACCTCGGTGAACCTTGCCACGATCAGGGAAAAGGAAGGGGGCGTGGCGCTGCTCTTCAGTCAGCGCAGCGACCGGGAAGAGGGCTTACGCCTGGTCGCCGCAAAGCTTGAGGATTTATCAGAAAGGGCTGGGGCATCAATCACCACCTCCACAGGGTACCCCGGCTGGCGGCCGGATTTTAACTCCGAACTTCTCTCCCGCAGCAAAGGTGTCTATCGGAAACTTTTCGACCGGGAGCCGAAGGTCGAAGTCATTCACGCCGGTCTCGAATGCGGCCTCATCGGCGCTGTTGCACCAGAGATGGACATGATCTCCCTCGGCCCGACCATCGAGAACCCTCACTCCCCAAGAGAGCGGCTGCATATCCCTTCGGTTGAACGAATTATCCGTTTCCTGACCACACTTCTGTCAGCTTTCTGCCGTGAATAATGAGTAAAAAGGGAAGGTGTTGATTCTGCAAGCAGCGCTCATTTAGTGGTCGGCATTCCCAGTTCGATCTAATGGGTCTTGCGATCATCACTGGTGCGGTCATTCTCGGGCATCAAAGGTGCTGAGCGGTTTGGCCCAGTTCAGAATCTTTTCGTCGGCGGTTATAAGGGTGGCCGGATTTTCCATGGCGGTCGCCACAATGATCCGGTCGGCCGGGTCACCATGAAAGTCCAGCAACTGACCGGCGTGGAGGGCAATAGCACCGTGGATCGGGATTTCGATTAAGCCTTGTTCGAGCAGGTTCAGCCGCCAAGCCTGCAGGTCCATCTTGATTTGAACCCGTTTCTTCTGGACCAGCATGGCGATTTCCCAGAAACTGATAGCCGATATGGTCAGTTTTCCTTCCTGCAGGGCCTGATCAATGAGAACACGGGACTTTTCTCCCAGGTTGCCGGTTCCTTCGTCCAGCCAGATCAGAACATGGGTATCTATCAGGATCATTTCTCGGCATCCCAGGCAATACCCAACGGTTCAATCAGATTGTCGCTACTGGAAACGACTCCGCGATGCAGGCCGAAAAGACTCTTTGACGGGGTGCGAAACGGCACCAGCCGCGAAACAGGCTTGCCGTTCTTGGTGATGACGACTTCCTCCCCGGACTGGTTGACCTGATCCATAATGGCCAGACACTTTGCCTTAAAAACTGAGGCCTTGATTGTTTGCATATTGAATCCTTGATTTCTCTTTTCTTTGCCGTACCGCGAAAATTGATGATTTCGCAAAAAGTCAAAATCGACCAACCAACTGGGCTAACGATACATCAATTGATGAGTAGGCACTGTCCGTCGTTCCAGCGGCTTTTTGCGAGGGCGACAAAATTTAGTCCCAATGAAACCATAGTCATTTCCATGGTCATGTTCAAGAAAATTGTGCTTCTCAAAATAAAAATGGGGTTGCGGGACGGGATCTGGGCTTGAAAATGGGAGCTCTGCCGGTCGATATGCCCACCAGTTAAGCCCATTTTGGAATTTGGTCCGGAATTCGCAACAGCCTGTCGGTGTCCAAGGTGAGCCGATGCGCACATTTACCGCAGTCGTGCCTAAAGAAGAGACTCTCTATGTGGCGGAATGCCCAAAAGTGGGAACGGCCAGCCAGGGGGAGACCATCGAGGAAGCGGTGAGAAATCTGCAGGAAGCGACGGATTGTGTCTTGAGGAATTTGACGACGGTCCGCCACCTTCCGCTTTTTTTACCGGGCAAATGGCTTGACAACCTGGCGGGCGACCGCTATTTTGCAAAATGAAGATTAAATCGTCAATTTGCAAGGTGCCCGAATGATTCCCAGAAAATTAGCCGATTACGCCAAGTTCATCGCTACCAGGTATCCGGTGGTGACCATCACCGGGCCGCGCCAGTCCGGCAAGACCACCTTGGCCCGGGAGGTTTTCGCCGACAAGGCTTACGTCAATCTGGAAAACCCGTTGACTCGGGAATACGCCACCGACGACCCGGTGGGATTCCTGAATCAGTTCCGGGGCGGGGTCGTTCTGGACGAGATCCAGCGTGCCCCGGAACTTCTTTCGTTTATCCAGGTCCGGGCCGACGAGCTTACGGAAAACGGATTCTTCATCCTGACCGGAAGCCAGCAGTTTGAGTTGCTGCACTCGATCAGCCAATCCCTGGCCGGGCGGACGGCGCTCTTGAAATTGCTGCCCTTCAGCGTCGAAGAACTCCTGCCGTATTATCCGAAGCTGGGGATCAACGAGTTGCTGCACCGGGGGTTCTATCCCAGGATATACGATCAGGACATTCCTCCCAGTCAGGCCCTGGGCGATTATTTCGAGACCTATGTCGAAAGGGACTTGCGGCAGTTGGTCAACGTCCATAACCTGGGGCTGTTCCAGAAATTCGTGCGGCTCTGCGCCGGACGGGTGGGACAGATCCTGAATCTGCACAGCCTGGCCAACGATACAGGCATATCCCATAGTACCGCGCGTCAGTGGCTGACCGTGTTGGAGGCGAGTTACATCGTTTTCCTGCTGCCGCCCTACCATGCCAATATCGGCAAAAGGTTGATCAAGTCACCGAAGCTCTATTTTTACGACGCCGGCCTGGCCGCCTGGTTGTGCGGAGTCGAGGAAGCCATCCACCTTTCCAGCCACCCCCTCAAGGGGCACTTCTACGAGAATCTGGTCGTCATGGAATTTCTGAAATACCGTTACAACAGCGGCAAGAGGAGCAATCTTTTCTTCTTCCGCGACAGCACCGGCAATGAAGTGGATCTGCTCTACACGGTCGGTCATCAGGTGCTGCCCATTGAGATCAAGGCCGGGGAAAGTATTTCGGCCGATTACTTCAAGGGCCTGCGAACTTTTGCCAAGTTTTTTCCGGAGCACAATCTTGGCCAGATCCTGGTCTACGCCGGAGCGGAGAATCAGCAACGCAGCGGGGTCGAGGTCATCAGCGTCTTCGATGTCGCACCAACCCTGGCTCGGATGGAGGATGCTTGACGCCCTTCGCCCTTCGTGACCCCTTCGCTGCGTAGAGGCGATAAATCAACCCACATTGCTATAGCAGATGATCCGTTAGAGGGAGGATCGTTGAGATAATGAATAACCTAAGATCGTCCCTCTCCAAGATCGTCCCTCTCCATATCACCATCAAAAACAGGATACGATTATCTTGTGTATTCATATACAAATTGATACGATTAGCGCATGCAAACGAATCATTGGATATGGCAACACCGCAACTGGCCAGCGTTTTCGTATGATGCTAAGGTTTTGCTTGCAGACATAGTCGCTGTTTCTCGACTGGCCGGCAGATTGGATATCATCTATCGTACCCTGAACAACGAAGAACAGATGACCGTTCAGGAGCAGGTGCTGGCGGATGATGCCATGGAAACATCTGCCATCGAGGGAGAAGTCCTTCGCCGCAGTTCAGTTCGGGCATCGATCCGCAGGCGACTTGGTCTGACGGGAGATTGCCCGGAGTGGGACGCCCGGGCGGACGGCCTTGTTTCCGTGCTGCTTGATGCCCGAAGCAGGCAGCGTCGGCCATTAACTGAAGAAAGACTTTGCGGCTGGCAGGCAGCCCTGTTTCCTTCCGGCTATTCAGGGCTGACAAAGATTCGGGTCGGGTGCTATCGCGGCGAAGAGGAAATGCGGATTGTGTCCGGCCCGCTCGGCAGGGAGAAGGTTCATTACATCGCTCCTCCACAAGAAATCCTGGCCAAGGAGATGGATCAATTTCTCTTCTGGGTCAACAGCAACAATGAACAGGAGCCCCTGATCAAGGCAGGAATCACTCACTTGTGGTTTATTATGATTCATCCTTTTGACGATGGTAACGGACGAATCGGCAGAGCCATTACCGATTACCAACTTGCGGAAAGCTATCCGGCAGTCATGCAGCTTGCCTCCTTCTCCAAGCATATCAATATGGACAGAAAAGGGTATTATCGTATTCTGGAGTCTGCAGGTAAAGACGGACTGGATATAACCGATTGGCTTCAATGGTTTCTTCAGACCCTGAAAACCGCCATCCATGAATCGGAATGGGTCGTTGAAAGAGTTGCCCTGAAGGCTGATTTTTGGCAGCAACATATGAACACTTCCCTCAATGCAAGACAACAGAAAGCAATCAACCGGCTGCTGGATGCCGGAGAAAGATTTGCAGGAGGCATGACAACCAGAAAATATGCCGGAATGACGAAATGCAGTAAAGTGACAGCCAGTCGAGACTTAAGTGATCTTGTCGCAAAACATATTCTGCAAAAATGTCCCGGAAAGGGAAGAAGCACAAGTTACGAACTTTGTCTTTGAGAAAGAGCCTCATGCAAAAATCCCAATTTGTCATTCCCGAGGCAGTAATCGGGAATCCAGTTCTTCGATAAATAAAGCTCCCCGCAGCAGATAGCATATAACGTGAAACTTTTTGTTTGTTTGAAAAAAGAAGCAGGTTTCCATTGACTTGAGCTTGTTAATATCCAGCGGTTAAAAGTCAAACGGAGGCCCTTTTCTAGCAAAAACCCGTGCCCGGATTGATCCGAGCCACGAAATAATTTTAACAAACCCGCTTGGTCGGTTAGATTGGTCAAAGATCTAATCTGTGGTCTTAATCTGGGAGATGTCGATTAAGAATGATTGGTTTGTTTATGGTTTTTTT
>JAHJIQ010000070.1 GCA_018823285.1 Pseudomonadota bacterium | reverse complement strand
GACGATATCGAGAGAACCTATGAATTCGCCACCATTATCATAGACGGCTGAAGAACTGACCTCGATATTTTTAATCGACCCGTCCTTGCAGATGAGGCGACCGACAAATTTTTCATAATGCCCGGACTCTTTCAGTTTGGAAAATTCCATGTCCGATTGAGGATGCTGGTCTGCCGGAATAAACTTCAGAATATTGTGCCCAAGGAATTCCTCCCTGGCATAGCCGAATATCTCAGAGGCCCGTTGGTTCACATCGACCACAATCTGGGAGTCGTCCAGGATGAATATTGCGTCAAAGGCCTTTTCGAAAAGCTGCCGGTATTCTATATCGGCAAAATGGTGTTGCCCTTTGCCGGCATCCCCCCCGCCTTTCGAATCGGCAGTGGTTACGGGACCGCCCTTGTTTTTTATTTTTTTCTCATCCATGGCCATAACAATCGTCAGCTGATCGCCGCAGGACGCCTGCTCATCTGTGCATCAGCAAATTGGACATCCAGGGTGTTGTTTGCTTCAACGACCCAGAACCCAAAGGGTGAAAGAACTAAAAATAACGGCCGACCGAAAATAAACATCTCGTTTTGCCGCATCTCCGGTCTGGCAGCAAAAAAAGAATCCCGGATCCGCAGATCCTTACGCACCAGAGCGCTGATTTCTTCAAGTTTTTCAAGGGCGGACGGATCGGCCAGGAATCGGGCGACCAGGTCGTTGATATGAAGAAAGGAACATGCTGATTCATGAAGGTGAACGGCCTTCATGATATCTTCTTCCAAACCCGGGACTTTTTCTCTGGTCAGCAGATTGCGGCCGATGACCCTTTCAATCCCGCTGGTATCTTCACAGAACAGCAGTCGGCACTCAAGGGGCCGCTCCTCATATATTCCGCAACCCTTTCCCGCCTCGTTCCAGAAAATGCAGGTCCAGCACCCGGCCGCTCCGGAAATTTTCAGAAACTCCCCCCGGTCCGGATCGAGCTGCGAAGTCTGCTGATTCAAGGCAGGTTCATTCTGCCGGATGGTCACCAAACGGGAAAGAGGAATCAGTGATTCACCGATCAACCCGAGATCTTCATTATGAAGCGCAGGACCGCCATTCCTGCAGCAGGTCCCGCATCTTCTGCACTGTGGCGCCGAGGTTATGATCTTGTCCGGAAGATCCATCAGAAAAAACACCAAAAATTACAATTTGCCGGTTCCAGAGCGCAACAACAGGCTTGATGGCAATACTTTGGCTGCCGCCCCGCTTGCCCCTGACCAACAGTTTTAAAACCGTACATTCATAAAAAACACCCGATTATCATACAATACAACCCGAAATTACAACATGAATTATTTATCCTCGATTCTTCCCGTAAGCCCATCTGAAAACCCTGCTTGCCCGGCCGCTGGAAGAAAAAGAAAAGCCCCGCATCCATTGCTGGACGCAGGGCTTCTGGATCTTATCCGGTTTTTTATCTCTTATCTGATTTCGATATTGTCAATCGTGACCGGTCCGCTCTCTCCGTCAATGGTGAGCGACTGAATAACCGTCGGGATCCCGGAGTTGTCTGTGAAGTCACAGTTGAAGCCGCCCCGGATCGTGACCTCTTTGGCCAGATTGAGAATCAGCAGGCCGTATGCATAGGAGCTCTGAATCTGGACCGTGTCTGAAGTCACCAGATCATTCTCATAAACGGTCTGCAGCTCCTGCCAGTAATCACTCTTCCCTAAGACCCGGATCGGAGTGGTTAGCGGACAAGTGTCGCAGCCGTCCGGCTCTCCGTCACCATCAAAATCAACCCTGTCATCAAAGCCCGAACAGATATCACAGCCATCAGGTACAGTATCACTGTCTGCATCGGCTGCATCACTAAACCCGGGACAGAGATCTCCGGCATCGCACATCCCGTCGGTATCGGAGTCGATGCCATCGTCAGCCGGATTGTTGTCCGGCTGCAGCCCGAAACCGTCGACCCCGATCGAACAGTCATCACAGGTGTCATTGTCGGCGTCACCGCAAAGGGCGGGGTTCAGCGGATCGGCCCCGGCCGCAAGCTCGGCGGCATCGCTTATCCCATCGTTGTCGTCATCGGTATCGAGATCGTTGCAGACGGCGTCGCCATCGGTATCCCCTGACGTATTAATCCCCGCGCAAACATCACAACCATCCGGGACCCCGTCGCCATCCGCGTCAAGATTGTCATCAAAACCGGGGCAGACATCCACTGAATCCGGCACGCCGTCGCCGTCTGCATCGGCAACGTAGGTCAGGGCGGCCGAAAGGGCCAAAAAGGACCCGGCGCCATTGGTCACGACAACATCGACGGTTCCCGGCACATGAGGGGGCGCGATAGCGGTGAGGATGGTTTCATTCCACGAAACAATGGCCGCAGACAGGCCGTCAATGGTGACCGACCCGGTTCCCTGATCTGCACCGAAACCGGAGCCATAGATCATAAACTGGGTCCCGCCATTGGCGTTCGCCACCGACGGAAACAGCCCCGCGACTTTCAACAAGCCAACGCCCGGATCACTTCTGGCCAGCCATTCCTGATTGTCGCCGATTCCATCGCCATCGGTGTCTGCAAGATAAGGGCTGGAGCCAAAGGCCAGCTCCAGGCCATTCTCCAGGTCGTCATTATCGATATCCGGGTCACAGGCATCACCCAGGCCATCACCGTCCAGATCAAACTGGCCGGGGTTGACAATACGGGGGCAGTTGTCGGCGCCGTCAATGAGACCGTCCAGATCAGTATCCGCGATAAACGGATTGCTCAAGCCCGGAAGCTTGCCTGCAACCGGCACCTCTTCGGCATTGGTCAGGCCATCAATATCAAGGTCTTCGAGTGGATCAAGAATCCTGAAGAGAGTAAATCCCTGCAGGCCCAGATCGGCAAATGAATACTGCAGGGAAAGCCCTGCCAGATACGTGCCTTCCTGCTCTCTCGCGAACGCTGCGGCATCTTCGACAACCGACACGCCACTCAAATTGTTGTACAGGGACAATATCCCGGCCGAGAAGGTCGTGCATGATGTCTGGGCGAGCACTGCTTCAATATCTTCCAGCAACTGATTGATGGTCCGTGGTGTCGAGACACTTTCAGCATTGAGATACTCACGCAGTCCCTGAATAACCCCCTGGTCCGGCTGCTGCCCTTCTTCCGAAAAGGCATAAAAAACCAGCGGATCCGGATTCTCCGGATCAACAGGAAGTTCATCCTTCAAAAGATCAAGGTTGCTGAGAATCCCCAGTTGGCGTTCCAGAATAGTCAGGGGCGCAAGATCCTGAGGCACAACATCAAAATCGCTGATAGTGATGGCCAGATGAGCAGTCAGGTAATCCTCCCAGGCGGCCTGCCATTCCTCGGGCGTTGTCCAGGTATCATCAGTCAGATCGGCGGGGGTCGGGTCAGGCACACTCGCCAGATATTTTTTGACGATCAATTCCGGGACATTTTGATCTGCAGCCCTGAAAACCAGCTCATCACCGAGGGGAATACGGGAAGTCACAAAATTTCCATAGGTGCTGATTGCCCCGCCATAGCGCTGCTGACCGATGAGAGTCGTGAAAGTATAGGGATTGCCAAGGGGATAAGGGCCCGCTGGCCCCTGGGCATTACCCCAGATACTTTTCGCTTCGACCTCATAGAGTCTGCTGGCAACCGGCTTACTGTTGCTGCTGTCGGGGAGGGTTCCGCGTCGTGCTTCATCCCAGTCACTCCAGCCGTCGCCATCGGTATCGCCAGGGAGACTTAATTTGTCATTGGGATCGGAGCCGCGCAGGATTTCATCGATATCGCTCATCCCGTCACCATCGGAATCTTTCATGCCGGACCCCGGATCAAGCGGGTTGAGGCCATGGATGACTTCCCAGACATCAGGGATACCGTTGCCGTCCGAATCCACCGTGTAGGGCTGGGTTATCGTGTAGTCCAGGGTCGTAACCGGAGAGTATTCGGTGCCGTTCACCGCCCGGACATTGATGGTGGTGTTCTGAACAACATAGAGAGTGTATGGATTCCCCGCGACGAGCTGCCAGGCACCGTCCTTGAAGATTTCTATATCTGGTGTGCCGATGGCGGCGTAGGCATGTATTTCCACGGCAAGGGTATGGTTATAGGTGCCGGATGAAGGGCTCGCGGCAATTCCGGGAACGGTTCCCGGATCGCGGGTGGGGAAGATCGCGGTGTCGAAACTGTAAAGGGAGACATTGGGAACCCCGACAAGAGGTGCGTTGCTGGCCCCGCTGGTCATGTTGGGCACGGCGGTCTGGTTCGAAAGCAGCGGAATCTCCATGGTATCCGTTACTCCCGCAACCGGAGGAGAGCCGGTATTCCAATGCTGCAGAAAAACCAGCGGCGGAGAGGTGGTTACCTGGGAAGTCCAGTTCCCCAGATGGTATGATGACTGGATCTCACCCTGGTCGTCAAAGACCAGCACATTCTCGTTAATCAGCTCACTCCAGCCATAAACCTGGGCAGACCCGAGGAGAACAAGCGCTCCCGCCATAACAGCCCTCCGCCAGACAAGTCCAAGGAAATGCAGGGTATTTTTCATAGAATTTCCCATTATTGCAGAATGAACCAGTTGGTCTGGTGTTCAGCGATTATCTCACCTGATCGATCATCAATGGCCAGAATTTTGTATCGCGCCTTGCTGCCGCTTCTGAAGGGATACCGGTCGACAAAGATCAGCCTGACCCCGTTCGCCAGTGCCGGATCAACACCCCCACCGATCACGGTGTCCTCCAGATTTCGCAGATAAAGAAATGGGTCCTGAATGATTGATTGATCAACCCATTCCCCACCTCCCCCCATCGGAAAAAACACATATGTTTTTGTCCGTAAACAGGCAAAACGGTTGATCAAGGGGCTGACCTGGACAAAATCCCTGCCTTCTTCCTGCCGGTAGACAATAAAACTCTTCAAAGCCGGCTGCAGAGTGTCGCAGAGAGTGGCACACGGCAGTCTGAATTCATCCGGGCTGTCGTCCATGCACTGACCACTGCCCGTACAGGTCTGGATCTGCTGTGCCTGGGTACCCGACTCACAGAGCGGATACACGGTAAGCAAGGTGGTCGCCGCCAGATCCCGGCTCATGACAATGGCCGGCCGGCCGCCCAGAGTCGCCCCTTCCTTGAGATAGAAGGCCGTAAACTCACTGCCGGCGGCCGGCTCCCGGACCCATGGCCAGGGGAGATTCGGATCTTCGGTTGCAGTCCAGGTCTCGCATATTTCGGTAGACCAGTCGCTGTTGGCCATTGCCGAATTCATACTCCGCATTTTAAAACAGAGTTCCTGTCCCATCTCGGTCGCCTGGTCAAGGGAATACTGATAGACGAACTGACCGCTTTCATCCTGGGCTGCATCCCAGATAGTCTTGTACCGGGTGTCGTCCTGACCTTTTACAGCGAGAACAAAGAGGGCGGCTCCTTCGCCGGGTGCGGCCCAGCGCAATTCAAAATAGGGAGTACCGGTGCCCTGCTCTTCTTTTGAATACACCCCTTCCATCATTGGCGCAGGGATGGTCTTCTCCGGCTCCGGAGCCGCCGCAGGCAGTTCCTGGCAGTCGAGATACCGCATGGCGGAGCCGACATGATTGGAGCTGAAAGCCCGCACCCCAAGACAGAGTTCTGCTGAACTGAGTCCTTCCAGAACCGGGATATTCTCACAGACATTACCCCCGGTTGCTCCCTGCTGAGGCACGCTGAGAAAAGGACTCATCGAATCACCGATCCGGTGATAAATCCTGGCCGACTCACCAGCACCAAGATCAACACATACCCGGGACGGTCCCTCGTTGACCAGGCCGGGTTTACTCAGCCCCCAGCTGGTGCAGGTCTCCTGCAGGGTTATTGTGCCGTAGAAAGACTCAGTGCAGAGGTTGGTCCCGTCCATGTAAAAGCTTGGCGAAACACCGACCTGAGAACCGTTCCGATCATAGAAATAAACGGCGAAGGAAGAGCAGGCCGCATAGGCGCAGCCGATGCGGGACAGAACTTTTTTATCGATATGGGTCACCCTGCCGGTGGTCGATCCATGTATGACCAGGGATGCCGGTTCCTGGTGAGAGGTTCCGGTACACCTTTCATAAATCGCAAAAGAGGCGGCAAGTCCGGTCTCATCAACCAGCACCAGGGAATCACCGGGAACCTGCTCAATCATATCTGCAGTATGGTCAACCTGATACCCGCTGCAGACTTCAAGGGTCGCATTGGGTGTCGGCTGGCTGCGATTGTAGAGAACCGCCCGGATCGGGGGAGAAACCGGGCTTGAATTGAAGTTTTGATCCACTGCGACAATCTTGTACCAGTAAACATGATCATCCGGCTGCATAGCGTAGTCGATGGAATTCATCTGGATGTGTTCCGGAGCAATCGCATGCTGAGAAACCGGATCATTCTGGCTTATTGTTTTCACATAGGCTGCGGGATCGCCCGCCGGTTTATCGTTAGCATTACAGGCGTCAAAGCCAAGCGCTTTCTCCTGATCATCCGGCCAGAGATCACCATCCATATCATCACCCCATTGGGAAGCCTCTTCGGGTGAAGCAAACCGGAAAATCCGGTATTCCAGAACATCAAGATCGACACAGCGGACCTTTGCCGGATCACCGCAGGATTCTTCGCCCCGGGTATAGCAGACTTCCGTGGCATCAGAGCTGCAGATGTTTTTGCCGGCCCCGTAGAAACGGGCATAATTGACCGGATTGATCTGATCAAAGGCAATGGCAAGGCGCGGTTCGGAAGTTTGACTGCCGTTGGTATCAATCAGCTGGGTCACCTCTTCGGTATGAACATTCCAGACCATGGGCGGGGCAATGCCGTCCACCACGGTTGCCTCCACCGGCGCAGAGGTTTCCGAATAATGACCGCTGATATCCAGGGCGGCAAGATAGTAATAGAACTTCTGGCCCCGCCGCCATTTCGGGCCGGTGGTGTGGCTTTTTCCATCATCCCTGGTCAGAAAGCTGTCTGAGCCGGTTGCCGGAGCCGCCCCCGCCACAATGATCGGCTGGTCGTTCAGCCGGTTGAGCCCGGCAGGAATTCCCTGCCGCAAATCTACCGCGCCCAGATCACTCTCCGCCCAGAAAACATCGTAACCATAGACCAGAACATTGTGACCGATGTCCTGGGGACGGGCCGGGACATCCCAGTTCAGGTAGATCATCAGGTCATCAATGCCTTTGCGAATCGATGAACAATCGTTGACTTCGACCTGACGCAGTCCCTGGGGAGCGGGCAGCACGGTTTCGGTACTGCCGTCGATCACAATCGGCTCGGTCTGGCCGATGGGGAGTGACTCGACATCATTTATATCGACCGCAGTCAGCATGTATTGATAGGTATTCCCCGGAGTAACGGTTTCATCGACAAAGGCAAGCCCGGCCGCCATTGCCAGGTGCGGGAACTGCCTCATCAGTAGCATGCGCTTCAGTGGATCGAACTGCGGTGAGGCCGGATCAAGAAGAGCGTGCACATAGGTGTGGAAATCAGCACCGGTGATCGTAGGCCCAAGCGGCGCATCATTCGGCACACCATTAACGCTCATGTGATTCAGTGTGGTGAGAAGTTTCAGGTACGGTTCTGCGTCATTATCGCGAAGAGCAATACTCCTGAGTGTTGTATCGTCGACAAGCCCGGCCGGGATGGTCCCCTTGTTGGCTGTGACAAGATTCTCATACTCCCCGCCAGTGGCTCGATACAATCTAAACCCCTTGATTTCGCCGGGAATGCTCCCTTCCAGAGCGCCCCACTCCAGAAGAACGCGCAGATTGTTGGTCACCGGGCTCCGTTCAACCACCGAAACGAAATAGAGGCGGTCGGCGGCCAGCGCCTCCTGCCGGGTAACAATGCCAAAAAGAGCAACCAGGCTCAGAATTGTAAGCAGTGAAATATATTTTTGCAGATTCCTGTTCGTCATTCGTTCTTTTCTCCGCACAACAGTTAAGTTAGTGGCAGCAACTCACATCAGGACCGCTCACGCTCCAGTCCCCGTTGTTAAAAGTAGCCTCAAAGGAAGCATCACCGGTCAGACACCAGTCATCTTTTCTGGCATGGGAGATCTTCTTCCATTTTGACGGGGAGCAATACCCTACTCCGGCCGCAGCCCAGCCGCTGCCGGCAAATTTATACTCGGTGCCCGATTTCTGGCCGATCGCGGTGACACTGCCCTTCAGCGAGGCAAGACAGGCGAGCTGACCGTAGGCAGAACCTCCCAATAGCCCTCCGTAGGTTCCAGCCGGGTCAGGCTCGGTGAAATACCAGGCGCCGATATCGGCCCCGACACCGGCAGTCAACGCGCAGCCGTTGTTGTAGATCGGCACCTCCAGAGAACCCCGGACATAGACGCCCTTGAGTATTTTCAGTTCAGTAGCCGGATCGGGCAAATCGGTGCCGAGGATAAAACCGGCAACCTCGGGATCAAGCCTGACCAGAACATCGTTGGTACAGCTTTTCCCGAGATAAAAAACGGCTTTCGGGATGGAGTAGTCCTGAAAGCGACCGGCTCCGGTGGCGCCGAAGTAGAGCTCATCCAGCCCAATGGCGCTTTCAAGCCCCAGATCCTCAAGAATCATCGCTTCAAAATTGATCTCACCGGAAGTATACAACCGGCCGAAAACGCCTCGGGGATATGCCCCGACCGGATCAGGATCACCCAGCATTCCCATGGTGAATCCCAGAGCGGCCTCCTTGATGCCCACCGAGGTGCCCAAGAGGTCCGCCGGCACATCGTGGGTGGAGATGACAACATCAACATTGCCCTTACTGCCACTGTCCAAACAGGCGCCCTTGCCGTTTTCCGTGTTCCAGGTGGAGACATCAAGAGCAGCATTGTATGAAGTCGGATCCGGATCACCGCTGAAGGTAAATTCCGCTTCCAGGTGGATCCGTTCTATCTCGTCCTGACTGACCAGGGCAAAGCCGTTGATCCCGGCCGATTTTACCCCGTCAAGACCAAGCGTGGCGGTAACCTGCCCGAGCTGATCATTGAGCCCCTGATTCACTGCGGCCAGGGTCTCCTTGATCAACGAGTTGATCTGCAGGGCCAGCTGGGTTGAGATATCATCGACCACATCGCTGATCCGGCCGATCTGGGCGTAAAAAAGAGTGTTGATCGACTGGACCGCATCGGAGTTGACAATGGCCGCACTGATCATCCGGCGGATATCCGCAGAACTCGGATGGGGCAGCAGACCGGCAACATGGCTCTCAACCAGCGAGAGCGGCCTCTGCAGTTCGACCGACTCAAGCAGAGCATCAAAAGGGGCGGTGAGCAGCATTTCCAGATTCTCCCGGCTGAAAAGCACGACAAAATCAGAACTGCCAATCGCGCCAAGCACGGGCTCAAGAAAGGCATCGGGCTCAGGTACCGGGGCACCCGGGTCAAGAGCCGCGTAGATAAAATCGGCCCGGACCGCATCCAGATGACCCTGGCCTTTGATCATCGCATCGGCCCAGGTTGCAACGCTATCAGGACCCGGCACAATCAGCAGAGGAGCGATGGCATTGTTGAGCAGGATCTCTACACTCCCGTCCATCTGGTCGAGAATCGCCGGGATAAAAAAGGAAAGTTTGTTGAGTTCAACATCAATACTGTTAAGGGTGTTTTGAACCAGGCCGTTTGCGGATGCCGGTCCCAGGATTGCCTCAACCTGCTGGTAGATCGCAACAAAGCCGATGTCGTCGTAAAGGGCCTGCATATTGCCATCTGCAGAGGCAATGACCGCATCAACCTGGTCAAGCAGGGTGATCATGGTCTCTTCCGCCCCTCGGATAAAGGAGGTGTCAAGAGGGGATCCGGCCAGGAGGGTGGCCAGAAAGAGGTAGTCGGCAATTTCACCCAGATGCACCGACTCTACTGCATTCCTGGCATCCTGGACTGCATTTCTGGCCGTTTCCAGCTGCCCCAGCAGCACATTTTCCCCAGGGTCGGCGCTGGCAAAACCACCGATTCCCCCCTCCAGCAGGGTCCAGAGGGCTGTAGTGGCCGTTCTGGCATCGGAGATATAGGTATGTAGACTGTTGATGGACTGGGTGGCAGTACCGTTCAGATAGTTTTTGATGGTGTTCTTTTCTGCCCGCAACTGACCCAGAAGGTTCTGCAAGTCCTGCAGGGCATTACGAATTTTTTCGTAATCGGCCTGCATAGCATCAAATTCGACATCGGTTCCACCATCGGCGATAAAAGCTGCGCGGAGTTGAAGCCGAAGCGCCTCGGTATCGGGAACATAGGTGAAAGGTGCCAGACGGGTATAAAGATCGGCCAGATCAATTTCCGGGGGCAGGATTTTGGCCAGCAGTTCGGCTTTAAGGTTACTCAGCGGTCCGCTGATCTTGGCGCTGAGAATATTGGGCGCCTGCTGGGCATCGTTTAAAGTCGTGACCATGTAATCAATTTCCGTGCCGACAAGTTCCTGTAGTTTGTCTTCAATAGCCTTGCGAAGGAACGGGGTAAGGTCGCCGCCGGTCATATCATGCATGAGCTGTTCCGCCCCCACCAGATTACTGATGGAACCCTTGATGGCATCAACATGCGCGGCTTTCACGTGCAGGTCGTTTTTTAGGAAATTGCCCAGCTGCTCCATATCCATGGAACCAACATCGATCTGCATGTTGGCCAGTTCGGTAAGCTGGGCGCTGGCGCCGAAGGAGAACTTGGTCCGTTCCGGATTGATAAAATCGGGCACCGACTCGACCGATAATACCCCGGCTATATCGGAGGATTTCCTGACCCCGAGAAACTGGGGCATGTTCGCAGGAATGGCGGGGCTGCCGGCAATGGCCGGAATTTCCGGTGTAGACTGGTTGTACCCGGCCGGATAACTCAGATCGATAAAGCCGGCGCTGGGCCAGGAGTATTCGAAGGTAGGCTTGGGAAGCCCGTTGGCGGACTGGGACAGATTCCGGTAATCGAGAACCGTGCCGTACGATCCGTCCGGCACCCCGTCAAAATCGGTGTCAAGCTCCGTCTGGTCGGCAAAAATCGAGACGGTATAATCATCGCTCTGCGCAGGGTCTCTGTTCGAAAAATGTCCGGCCAGACTCACATCGTTGAAGAGCGGCACATCGGTCAGACCGGAAAGCACGGTAAAACCACCTGCCCCGCCATAACTCGGTGGATTGGCCGGGTCGGTGACCTGGTTTAAGTAGGCGTTCCGCAGTCGCAGCGAGAAGCCCGACAGACTGCCGTCGGTTGGGCGATCAAACCAGGTATCAACCGTGCCGGAAAGTTCCTGGTCTTTCAGGGTGCCATCGGCCGGGTACTGGGCGATCATGGTCAGCGGTGTACCGATGCCATCGATCACGTTTCTGGTCATCAGCTGGAGATTTTTAGGCAGGGTATTGCATTCCGGTTCTGCTGCCGTATCAGAGGAATCGGGAACAAAACTCATCCCGGCAAGAAGGATCGGCATATTCCAGTAATCAAGAATCTGACACCCTTCGTCGATTGTTGTATCAGTGTCTCCCGGCCAGTTCTGGCCGTCGCAATAGTTATTGGTTGCTGCCTGAGTGGCGTCGGGCCAGCCGGGTTCCGGTTCGGTATCAACGCTGCCGTTGCCCAGGTTGCCGTTACAGGTGAGGTCAAGATCGGTAAAACCAACCCGCAGTCCCGGCTTGCCGGCCCCACCGCCCACCGGGCCATCCTGGATGGTCAGAGAGCCGTCGATAAAGGTCTTGTTCGACAGCTCGTTTCTGTCCTGACGGAAGGCGAAGCGGCTGAAATTCATATCATAGCCGTATATCTGAATGGCGCCGTCGGCAAGGCTGTTGAAGGTGGTATTGAACACCCCGGTCAACCCGCCGGGCCGGTAGAAATATTTCGTGAAAGGCCGGTCGTTCATGGCGTTGAAGGAGGTGTTGCCGTTGAAACGCAGATTGATTTTGTTACCAAGAAGCTCGCCTTGACCTTCGGTGATTGTCGGGGTACCGGAATAAGGCCCGATCAGGAGCTCCGGTCCCAGGTTTATGCCGGCAAAAAAACCGTCACCGTTTGCTGCCGACCAGTCGTTAAGATCATGCAGAGAGTGAATGGCATCCGGTTCCATCACGCCGGTACCAAGAAAGGTGAATGATCCAAGCATAACCTGGGAAACCCGCATCTCGGATTCCACTGATTCGGTGGCGGCAGTCCCCGGCATGATAAAGCCCGGAACCAGCCAGACCCCGGTGCGACCGGTGTCGTCCCTTTTGAAGGTTGCATTGGTCCCGTCGTAGCCGCCCCAGGCAATTTCTCCGGCAGCGGAAAACTGACCGGCTACCGCCCCATTGGGAAAAATGGCCGCACCGGTTGAGGTCACTGATGTGCCCACATTATCCATGGCATTGCCGCAATCGGCTTCGGTACAGTTCGGATTAAACTGCATGCCGAAACCCACGGTACCGGCCATGACACTGTTGGTGGAGATACTGTTGTCAACGAAATCCAGAGTAAAGGAACTCGGCGCCAGATAGGCAAACGGGAAGGCGGTGTTACCGGCACTGGAGGCAAAGGCCAGCGTGCCGCTCATGCCGTTTTGCGAGATGGTCAGGACATTACCTGCACCGGATCCTGCCTGCCGATAAAGGCTGTCGTTGCTTGGAAAACCGTATGTTTTTCTTGAGTCGGTTACAGCAAGTCCGGCCTCTGCTGCCTGGTGTACATAAACAGGCACCGGATTGGTGAGACTGATCGACGAGCCACCAAGTGGAAAAGACGCCCCTTGGACGGCCACATAAAAGGGCAGATTTTCGCCATGCAGATAACTTGACCCGGAGAGTGACAGGGTGACATTATTAAGGGGGCCGGCAAAAGATCCCCCGGAAAAGGGCATGCCCGAGAAACCAGCCGGCCAGATCTGGCCGTTGACAAGGTTATGGTTGGTCACAGAAGCCGGCAGCACAGCAACAGCATTGGCAAAGGTAAGGCCTGATGGACTTAAAGTTACCCCGGAGGTCGGATACCCGAGAATCCAGTAAATGCCACCGGTACTCCCGCTGAACGATGGCAGGGAAATCTGCCCGAGATCAACATCCAGATCGGTTGAATATCCGTCAGGAGTACCCAGGTTGGTGACGCAGAGATCACCGTTGCCGGCCTGGGTAAAAGAAGGTGAGGCAAAACCATTGTTCCAGCTACCACTATAGGCGGTAAGATTGAAATCTGAGGAGCAGAGGTATTCATCCGGCTGCTCACTGGTGAGCGAAGTGAGCTGGGTCAGATTATTTCTGAACCATAGATTTCCCGAGAAAACGGTGTAGTTAAAGGGGCTGCTTTCGGAATTAATGTAGGTGGGAGGAACTGTCGCAGTCTGGAGACGGAAGTTAACGGTATATTGCCCGGTTTTCAACTGGGCAGCACCACTACCGAATGCAGGCAACTGGAGAGTATAGACAATGGTAGTCGTTTTGACGGTGGCAAGTCCTTCCCAGATAAGTCCGGAAGCGGTGATCCGATTCGAGACGACCAATACCCCGTCGCGCATGAGCATATGATCCAGAGATAATGAACTGGGGAAGACGGTATCTCCTATCCCGAGAACGCAGCGCACGGTCGTGGTGACGGTAAGGGTCCCGGGAGCCCCGGTTTTTATGGCAGACATGGTTCCGGTCACAACCGGCGGATTGAGAATCGATAATGAATACCCCCAGGATACGGCAGGGACCAGGATGACAGATATGAGTACCACCAATATGCGCCCGAAGACCGCAGTTCTGGTCATGAGTACTTCCTCCGTAAAATTCGATTTTTCACATCTTCCTGCGGAACCGCAGCTTTCAGCAGCATGCGCAATGCGGCACATCACCCGTCCGGCACAACCTGGTATCTGAACCCGATGTTTCAGAGCACCGGAACCGGCACTTTCCAGAGACAAAAACTTCTCAGGGATCAGCAAACGACAATATCAGGAAAATCCCCCGTCTTCAACGGGTAAACACCTTGTCGGCATCCGGCGCAACGCTCCATCCTGTAAGGTTTCCCCTACAAAAACCAACCCTGCATCCTGGCAAACCCTGCCCCCGCAACTACCTAAAAAATACCGATGCCTGACAAAAAATATTACAAAAAAGCCCCGCCTCCTTTTGCAGGAAACGGGGCTTCTGGAAGGTATCCGGATTTTACCGGTTATCTGATTTCGATATTGTCGATGGTCACCGGGCCGCTCCCGCCATCGATGGTCAGTGATTCGATGGTTGACGGCGAGCTTGTGTTGTCGGAAAAATCGCAGTTGAAGCCGCCCTCGAATTTGACCTCCTTGTTCAGGTCGAGGACCAGCGGGCCGTCTCGCAGATAGCTGTGGGTGCGGATGGTGCCGACCGCCGGCAGTAGATAATCATACACATACTGCAGCCCCTCACTGAAATCGCCGCTCCCGACCACCCGGATCGGCAGACTGGACGGACAGAAATCAAGGGTCAGGCCCGAG
>JAHJIQ010000069.1 GCA_018823285.1 Pseudomonadota bacterium | reverse complement strand
CTACGACGACATAGAGACGGACGGCTATCATATCTTCAGCCGCACCAGCGCCAGAACCAGCGGGTTCTATCCGAATCGGTTTCCGGATTATCCGGGCGCCACACTCTCCGAACTGTCGGTCGGCGACCGGATCACCATCAGGGCCTTTTTCCCTGTCGGCCCGGGAAAACCGCCACGGGTTGACAGCGGCTGTATCGATCTGAAAATTGAACACATTGATGATGATCACCTTTTTGCGGCGATTCTGACCGAGCTTCCGAAGAACTTTGCCCTGAGCACCGGTGACAGTCTCGAAATATGGGAAGACGAAATCCTGTATTCATGACCAGTCACTCCGGAAAGATATTCGCCATCGGCGACCTGCACGGCTGCTTTGCCAAGCTGCAGAAACTGCTGTCCAGGATTCCTTATGAGCCCGGCCGCGACCGGCTGGTGTTCCTGGGCGACTACATCGACCGCGGGCCGGACACCGCGAAAGTTCTCGATCTGCTCTGCGAACTTAAAGAACAATCACCCGACCTGATCGCCCTCTTGGGCAACCATGAATATCTGCTCCTTGAATACCACCGCAGCGGCGACCCGGCCCTGCTCCCATATTTACGCAAGATGGGGATCGATTCCACCCTGAAGAGCTACGGCGTCCACACCGGTTTCAGCCTCCGGTCCCTGAGCTTCATGCCAGCCGCGCATCTCGACTTTCTTGAAAACCTGCGCCTCTACTGGGAAAGCGAGGAGTATATTTTCGCCCACGCCGGCCTCGAGCCGGGAGTGCCGCTGACCGAACAGGACGCGACCTCCTTCTGCGAGGCGCGGGACAGTTTTCTCTCCTCAACCGTTGATTTCGGCAAAAAGGTGATCTTCGGCCACACCGAATTCGAACTGCCCCTGGTCACCCCCAACAAGATCGGCATCGACACCGGCGCCGTCTACGGCAATATCCTCACCGCCGTGGAACTGCCCGGTGAACACTTTTATCACGCCTGATGCAGAGCGCTTCAGCGTTCAAATGTTTCAGCGGTTGAGCGGTTGAACGTTTGAGCGTTTCAACCCGAACCCACCGCGCGGGGAAATTCCTGCTCCGCAAAATCTCGACACGCCTCCAGGGTCGTTAGATTTTGCAGTCGGGCGGCAAACCGGTGCCCGAACAGAAGGTTTTTACTGAAGTACCAGGTAAACTCCTTGATCCGCCCCAGGGCCTGATGCTCCGGGAAGAATTCGGTGATCAGCCGCCACGCCTCCCGGTAGGTATCCCACAGAAACCCGGCGTTGATCTCCTGCTCCCGCCCCATCATTTCGGCAAAAAGCCAGGGCTTCTTGACCGCCGCCCGGCCGATCATCACCCCGTCGCAACCGGTCCGGTAAAACATGGCCAGACAATCCTCCCGGCTTTCGACATCGCCGTTGCCGATCACCGGCAACCGGGTCATGCTCTTGAGATGACCGATATACTCCCAGCGCGCCCGCCCTTTGAGTTTTTCGGTGGTGAGCCGGGGGTGGAGGGTGATCGCATCAATTCCGCAAGCCTCCAGCATGGCGGCCAGGTCTTTCAGGAAGGCGAGATCCGGCTCCCTTCCCAGCCTGATCTTGACGGTCAGCGGGCAGGAAACGGCAGGCCGCAGGCCGGTGAGGATCGCCCCGATCCGATCCAGATCGGAGAGAAGGTGCCCTCCCGACCCCCGCTGGGCGATTTTAGGGGCCGGACAGGCGAGGTTCAAATCAATGATCTCCGCCCCGTATCCGGCCAGGGCCTCTGCCCCGGCCACCGCCTCTTCCGGGTTCGGCGCCACGATCTGGTAGGCCATGGGACGCTCGACCTCATGCCGCTGCAGCCACAGGGAATTTCCCCGGACATCCTGCGGCAGGTGTCTGGCGCTCAGCATCTCGCTGAAAAAAAGACCGGGCCGGCCGAAGGAGGCGACCAGCCGCCGGAACGGCGAATGGCTCACCCCGGCCATCGGGGCGAGAACCAGAGGCGGATCGACGACGACCTTGCCGATATGGAAGGGGGCTGGAATGGCCAAGACGGTCCAGGATTGATTTGAGGTTACGACTGATCGTCAGCGATAAAAATATCTGATTACCGCTGAATTTCAGTGGTAATCAGCCAAAAAAATATGTCGAAGGATTCTACCCACTAATGGGAAAAATTGCCAAGTCTGAAACAATACCGGGCAAGCAGCGCAATGGCCGGGGGAAAAATGTCGTTGGCAGCCCCCCGAAACATTCAATATGTTGTATCACATGCCGAAGCGCCGGTATTTTGCAAGTATTTTTAAAAAAATACCCTTTGATTTCAGACATTTGACAAGACGAATGGGTCAAGTGGCACATTGTGGCAATTGACGCTGATGTTTCTTTTACCGGATACTTTATTGGACTGATTGACGGTCTCCATCGAGCCGGGATGGTGACACTCAAATATTCAATAACCTCGGGAGCCTCTATGAACAATAAAACCATGAACATCGGACAACGGATCGCATTGGGGTTCGGTGTAGTACTTGCATTGATATTAGCGCTCGGGATTATCACCGAATTCGGAGTTTCGGGGATTGTGGGCAATGCGGCACAGGTCATCGACGGCAATATGCTGGACAAAGATCTGGCCCAGAAAGAGATCGACCATCTGAACTGGGTCGCAAAGCTCAACTCCCTGCTGACCGACGACACGGTCACCACCCTCTCGGTCGAGACCGACGACCACCAGTGCGGCTTCGGCAAATGGCTGTACGGCGAAGGCCGCAAAAAAGCCGAACGGCTGGCGCCTGCCCTGACCCCCCTGTTCAAGGAAATTGAAGAGCCGCATCTGAAACTGCATCAGACCGCGATCAGCATCGGGAAAGCTTTCAAACCGGCCGATGTCACCCTCCCCGAGAAACTCGCCAACATTGAAAGCGCGCACCTGAACTGGTCGATCGGCATCCGTGACGCGATCATCAATTCCGGCAAGTCCCTGACCGTGCAGACCGACCCCGCGAAATGCGTCCTCGGCAAATGGCTGCTCGCCGACGCGACAAAAGCCGCATATGCCAACGGGAGCAAGGAATTCAGAGCAGCCTTTGACTCCATCCCCGACACCCATAACGAAATGCACCACTCGGCCATCGAGATCGGCGCCCTGCTTCAAGAAGGCAACAGGGAAATGGCTGCAAATCTTTTCCGGCAGAAGACCCTGCCGCTCCTGGCGGGGACCCTGAAGACCCTGAACACCCTCAAAGAGGAAGCCCTTCATGCCGTGAGCGGCATGAGCGAGGCGAAAAGAATCTATGCTGCCGAAACCCTGCCGGCGCTGTCAAA
This sequence comes from Pseudomonadota bacterium, assembly GCA_018823285.1. Classification (NCBI taxonomy): domain Bacteria; kingdom Pseudomonadati; phylum Pseudomonadota; species Pseudomonadota bacterium. The sequence goes on along the minus strand of JAHJIQ010000069.1, from coordinate 2,383 downwards.
TGTCCAGACGCTGCTGCATTCCATCCGGGCCACGGCCAGACAGACCGTGATCACCGATGAAAAAATGCTGGAGGCGGCAGGAGCCACCCGGCTGCAGTCCAGGTTCTTCGTGTTATCCGCCTTGCTCGTCGGAGTCCTGCTCGCCTTTTTCATCGGCCGGGGCATTGTCCGGGTCCTGAAAAATGTCGCCGGAGAGATGGGAGTCGGCGCCGGGCAGGTGAGTTCGGCCGCGGCCGAGATCTCCTCGACCAGCAATTCTCTGGCCGATGGCGCATCCCGGCAGGCCGCTTCCCTGGAGGAGACCTCCTCCTCCCTTGAGGAAATGGCGGCCATGACCAGGCAGAACGCAGACAGCGCCGGTCAGGCAGACCGGCTGATGCAGGAGGCCTCCAAAGTACTCACCGAGTCCAATGAATCAATGCGGAAACTGACCTTGTCCATGGAGGAGATCTCAAACGCCAGTGCCGAAACCCAGAAGATCGTCAAAACCATCGACGAGATCGCATTCCAGACCAATCTCCTGGCCCTGAACGCGGCTGTCGAAGCGGCCAGGGCCGGCGAGGCCGGAGCCGGATTCGCCGTGGTGGCCGACGAGGTCCGCAACCTCGCGATGCGGGCGGCGGAAGCCGCCAAAACCACCTCAAACCTCATCGAGAATACAGTCAAAAAGATCGATACCGGCTCCCTGCTGGTCTCGGAGACCAGCGCTTCATTCAATACGGCGATGGAATCGGCCGGCAAGGTGAAAAGCCTGGTCGCTGAAATCTCCACTTCGTCAGAGGAACAGTCCCAGGGGATCAGCCAGGTAAACAAGGCGATCAACGAAATCGACACCGTCACCCAGAACAATGCGGCAAACGCCGAAGAATCAGCCGCCGCCTCCGAAGAATTGAATGCCCAGGCCGAGATGATGAAATCGCTGGTCGACGAACTTCTTGTTCTGGTGGGCAGCAGCTTAAACGGTGCTGAGGGAAATGCGCCCCCGGGCCACCCGCACCACCAGGTTTCGAAGCACCAGGCACTGCCCATGTAGGGTGCTGTTTAGGGAAAGAGGGAGCCTGCTTTCCCGAAAACAGGCTCCAGGAAAGACTTCGCGATCAACCATGCGAGCTGCCGGGATCAAAAAAAGGCTCCTTTGAACTTACAGATCCAGAAAGGTGGTGTCGGTGTTCAGCACCTCGCACCCGTCCGCGGTCACCACCGCCATATTCTCCAGCCGCACCCCACCCCAGCCGGGGAGATAGATTCCAGGCTCGACCGTGACCACCATCCCGGGCTGCAATTTTTTCCGGTAGCGACCGGAAAGCGACGGCGCCTCGTGGACCGCAAGCCCTACCCCATGCCCCAGACCATGACCGAAATATTCTCCAAACCCGCCTTTTTCGATGATGTCCCGGGCAGCTTTGTCCACCACACTTCCGGTGACGCCACTCCGGATCGCCATGACTCCTGCCAGCTGGGCCTTTCTCACCAGGCGGAAGATCTGTTTTGTTTTTTCATCCGGCTCACCAAGAACTACCGTCCGGGTCATGTCGGAACAATACCCGTCCAGAACGAGCCCCATATCGATCACAATCGGCTCTCCCGCTTGTAACGGTCGGTCGCCTGGAACCGCATGGGGCTTCGCACCGTTTGGCCCACCGGCGACAATGGTTTCAAAGCTCGGCCGTTCGGCCCCTTTTTCCCGCATCAGGGTCTCGATCAGGATTGCCAGCTGCCGCTCGCTCATTCCTGGTCTGATCTTTTTGAACGCCTCCTGAAAAACGGCTTCATTCAAAGCGACCGAGGCGCGGATTTTCGCAAGCTCCCCATCATCTTTGACTTTGCGTTTTTTCTCGACCACCCCGGCCTGGGGCAGCAGCTCGATCTTGAGTTCATCTGATATTTTCTGCAGTTTTTCATACGAGCTGTACAGAAAATACTCGCTTTCGAAGGCAAGCTTCCGGACCCCCCTGCCCACCAGCAGAGTCTTCAACAATTCAAGGAGCCCTCGTTTGTAAATCAAAACGTCATAGACAAAAACCTCTTCTTCCGCCTGCAGCTGAAAACGGGAATCGGTCATCAGGACCGGCCGTCCGCTCCGGAAAATCAGGAGCGCGCCTGAACTCTCGCCGATGTTCAGGTCGCCGGGGGTGTATCCGCTCAGGTAACGGCGATTCTCCGGCTGGGTGACCAGCATCGCATCAATGTCCTGACGCCGGAGGATGTTTTTCAATCTCTGCAATCGCTTCATCGGCTTTCTATTCCCTGTCTCCGTCGATCAATCCACAATCCCCGGCAAGTTAAGCAGGAGCAACTCCCTGCAGAAGCCCCCCTCCTGTGGGAGCGGCCTTCTGTGGGAGCGGCCTCCCGGCCGCGAATGCCCAGGGTGGCAAACCACCCG
>JAHJIQ010000068.1 GCA_018823285.1 Pseudomonadota bacterium | reverse complement strand
TGTTACAACCCATCTTAGAAAAGAGGAATACGCGGCTGGAGAATAAAGAAGATTCTGTTTTGCCGAGCGGCCGAATCCCGGCAGATCAAAGGTGAGAAGATGGTATTCCGCTCTGTACTCCCTGAGAAAAGGTTCAAAGATTCCCGAACCTTCATCACCGGCGCCATGGATTAAGACCAGGGTCTGCGCGCCGCTTTTCCCGCCTTCCATGATAAAGGTCTCGCCCTTGAAAACAGGGTCGGTCACCATGGTCCGGCGCCAGGCGCCATCTGCAGAAAAGGTTGCGGCTTCTTCCGCTGTCCCGGCCATCGGCAGAAGCAGAAGGGAGAAGAGAAATGAATATGTGAACAGGACGGTTTTATTCAGTTTCATGGTCAGGGGTGTTAAACGTCGGGTTGTCAGGCTTTGCTTTCTGATTCTGATACCCTGATCGGTCATGAAAAGCGAGCGAAATGTGGTGAAATAATCGGTTTGGAGTGATCAGGGGATTGCCGGGTCGCAATCCAGCAGGGGCGAAGAATGGCCTGAAAGATGCGGGTGTTCAGGGAGGCGGAGTTGAGGTTTTCCCTGTCACTCAAAAACTTCTGGAAACAGTGGCGGTCATTATTCCACGTTGGTAATCGTAAACATCATAATTCGAGTCGTTGTCATAATATGTATATGCAAGGTTTAAATACCAGAATTGCGGGAACCTGTATGAAAGTTCGGCTGATACTTTGTAAAGATCCTCTTCTCGGTCAAGCATTCCCTGGTAGTCATAGACACTGTTCCGGTATGAGAGGGCGGCACTGCCGCCGAGTTTTTTTGTGAAGGTATATTTGACTCCAAAGGAAAGCAGATTCCGGGTGGGAGAGAATTCGGAATCTGCCGCATCATTTAATTCCAGGGAATACCCCAGGGAAAATCTCCAGTTGTCGGGATGCCAAATCCATTTTGTCTCCAATCTGTTTCTCGTGCCGTCAAGATATTGGAAGTCCGGGTCAAACAGATCGATGTAGCTGAAGTAATAATGAAAATTGACAGTTGTTTGACTGCCCGGGTTTTTTGCCAGTTTGAATGAGGCCGTGCCGACCTGCTCTCGACGCTCATTGCCGAGAAAAGTGTAGGTGTATTGCAGGCCGGTATCAAGTTTCCAGCCGCTGGAATCGGTAACATAAAAAAATCCCAGACCTGGTGACAGCACATCAAAGTCATCCAGATCGCTGTACTTCTGATAATACGCATTGAATTGCGCCTGAATTTTTGATGCGGGAGAGAGAGGGCCTCTTGAATAGACAATCAACTCCGAAAAGGAATCTCCCTCGCCGCTTGCTCCGCTGGTGTCGGATTCGGATGTGATTTTTACGTTGTCGTCATAGCCGCCCCCGAAGGAGAAGTAGGTTGCCCAGGGCGACGGGGGAGTTGCTTTTTCCCCTAGCCCTGATCGGGAAATGGCGATCTCGGCCAGCTGGGCGAGTTTCGGTTCGGTTGACTGGACGGCAACCATTTTGAAGAAGAGATATGCCTCGGCTTCGTTCCCGGACTTGAGGGCGGTCAGTCCCCGATTGTAATTGGCCAGAGAGGTCATGGTCTCATATTCGGCCGCTTTTGCAAACGCCTGGTCCGCTAGTTTGTAGTCCGCCGACTTGTAGTAACAGACGCCGATATTGTGATACAGAGCGCCTGACGCCTGGCCTTGTTCGGCGGCCTCGTTAAAGAATTGAAGGGCTTCCTGAAATTTCCCGGCTTTGAAATAGGATATCCCGGTGGCAAACGGGTCTTCATCCTCCCGGGCCAACCCTGAAGATGGGGCAAAGGTCAGCATGAAGAGGAAAAGAACGGCAAGTACGGCGCTGGATGATTTTTTACGTTTCATATTTTGCATTAGACTTTAAGGGTTGATCAACGCAAAAAACCGCCCGACCGGGCAGTTGCCCGGTCAGACGGGATGGAAAAGAAGAAGAGCAGGAGGAGTCGGGCACAGGGGGAGGATGCCCGCCTTATCTTCTACTTCTTTCCATGTCCAGAGCCGTTACCGCTCATTGAACCGGTTGCGTTCTCTCTGATTTGTGAGTTCCTCTGTTCCTGCTGTTCCTGAAACATTTCCCTGGTCTGAATCTGGTGCTGGATCATTTCCTGGGCGCCTTCAGCCTGATATTCGCCGGAATCAGTGGCGCGGGTCCTTTCCTGGAGACGGGTCCTTTCCCTGATTTTGAGATATTCCCCGGTCGGGATCCTGATCCGGTTGGTGATCTGCCGGGGTGAATCTTCAGGAGATTCAACTACCGTCATGGTTACTTCCAGCTCTTCGGGACCGGTGGTGTCATCGGCGGCAGCGAAGGCAGGGAAGAATAAGAGTGCGCTGAGTAAGACCAGCCATTTGTTGTATGTTTTCATGGTGTGTACCTCACTTGAGTTGTTTGGTGGTGGTTAATATATCTCCGGAGATATTACGGCCACGATTACTGGTTCTTTGGCCCTGCAAATATGCGGACCGTGGTTGTTAAATGCTCACGTTCAAAGTCTGAATCCTGCTCTTCCTCTTGTGTTCTATTCTGGCGGTAATGGTTGCGCTTCCCGATGGTCGGGAAGTAATGATTTCAAGGGGCAGAAGGTTGCCGCCCTCCTTGAGGTCTGTTTCCCAGGTCAGCCGGCGGCGACCCGGGAAGGCTGCAAGTTCGATATTCTCCGGCAGGATTATGGTCAGCTCGGCCTGTTCCATATCGATCGGGCAGTTGAACACCAGATTGATGGTTTTGCTTACCTCACCGGACTGTCCTGCCGTCACTTGATGATTGTTCAGGATCTCGGGACCGTGATGATATAGGCCTGTCACGAGCAGGAGAACCAGGCAGGCAGCCGTCGCCATGCCGAAATAAAAGGTGTTGCTCCTTGCTTCTCGATGTGTGAATTCTCGTTTTGCCCCACGCATCATTCTTTCCAGGCTCAAGGTATCAACCTCGGGTGCCGGAGCGCATTCCAGTATCCGGCGAAAATCCTGTTCCTGCCGGAGCAGCTTTCGACAATTATCGCACTCTGCCAGATGTTTCTCGATTTCCGCGGCTTCTTGCCGATCGAGGTAGCGGTCGACAAAATCATCAATTTTCTCTGCGAACTTTGTACATTCCATAATCACTCCTCTCACTCATGAAACGAGTGACGGGGTTGAAAGGTTCCATTTTTTTCCAGAAATCCTCTGAGGGATTTTCTGGCCCGATGCAAGCGGGACTTGAGAGTGCCGAGCGGGATGTCGAGAATGTCTTCCAGTTCATTCAAGGTGTATCCTTCCATATCATGCATGATACAGACAATCTTCTGGTCGATGCTGAGTTTTCCAAGGGCGGTGAGCACGGCATCCTTTTCCTGGGAGATCTGCAGCGATTTTTCCGGGCCGGGCAGCGATGAGGGAACAGTGTCCATTTCCGAAATGGAATTGTCATCGGTGGCCGGCCTGAAGAGACGGAGTATTGAACGTTTTTCCCGTCTTACTCTGTCGAGAAAAGTCCGGTACAGAACGGAGGACAGCCAGGCCCGGAGATGTTCGATACCGCCGATCCGGTGCTGCCTGGAAAAGACCTTTACCAGAACATCATGCAGCAGATCTTCCGCGTCATGACTCTGCCCGGTCAATCTGAAAGCGAGTCGGTGCAGATAGGGGAGATGCGGGCGCAAAATGGTCTCGATTTCAGATTCGCGGCAATCTTCTCTGATCATATTCATTACTTTGTCCATACATGCTTTGACGTATGAAATCCGAAAAGGTTCCCAAAAAAATCAGGGAAATTTTAAATTGGCTGAGGATCTGTTTCTTGGGTGGATAGAATGGTTGAGAAAATGGAGGTTATATTTCCTGGATGATGAGTTTCAGCTTGCCGTCCTTCAGGTCTTCGACCTCTTCCGGCAGGGAATAGACTACTTTGAATGGCCCGTTTGGTATGGAATCGGAGTCGAGGTTCAGTTCGGCGTTGCCGCATTTGATTCTGATTTCGGCGTTGTTGCCCATGGCCTGCAGGCCGACAGTCACTGCGAAAACGAGTTCCTTTCTGATGGTTGAGGTGAGGTGTTCCATTTCAGCCAGAGAATTTTTTTTCTCAGCCATCACCTCGGCGAAGTCGGTCTGGGTGGTATTGTATTTTTTCATCTCGTTGACCATGGTGTCGGCCCGCCTGATGATCGATTCGTTATAGTTCCGGTCACCCAGGTCCGACTGCAGGGTATAAGCGAGGGTGATTAATTCCTCGCGAATCTTCCCGAATGACTGAAAAATACTGATGAGTGCGGTTTTCAGCGTGATGAGGGCTTTCTTGACCGGCGACGTGTCGTGCTCACGACCGGTGTACTCGCTGATCTGAACCAGCAGGCTGAGGATAGTGGTCGCTTCCTTTTTCCCCTCTTCCGAAATGGCGCCCAGATCCGTCTGGTAGGAGGCAAGGTCTGCGCCGACCATTTCGGCTCTGGAAAACACCTCGCTGCCGAGGAGAAATTCATTAACGCCCGATACCCTTGCCTGTTCAATACAGGCATTGATACATCCCGCCTTGATCCCCAGCAGGGCAGCTCCTTTGGCAATGGTTATCTGTTTGCGGGCGTGCAGGTGGGCGCTGCTGGCATTCTGTTTGATGGTGATGTGTTCGGCGGTGGCGATGCCGTTGTTGATATTGCCGGCCTGGATTTCGTGGTTTGCCGTGACCCTGCAGCCGTTGGTGATGAGTGAGGCGGTCACCCCGTCAGCCTTTACTGCCTGGCCTTCGATGGAACCTGACACGTGAACGAATCCTTCGGATTGCAGGGAGAAATTGCCTTTGAGGTTTCCCTTGACCTCAAGGCTTGCCGCGCTCTGGATATCGCCGTAATCGTAGTTGATGTCGCCCTTGATGGTAAAAGTGTCGGCGATGTCGATGCGATCCAGGGTTTTCGGGTCGCCGGGAACTCTCAGCCGGAATTCAACCGCCCCGGAATTGATGGTGTGCAGCATGAAGATATTGGGGTTTTTCGGGTCATCCTTGCGGGAGATGTTGTTGGTGTTCCAGCGGATCTGGTGGCGTTTCCCGGGTTTCTGCTTGATGGCCTTACCGAAACAGTCGATGCCGGGGGCGCCGAGGGTCCGGTCGATGACCGTGACCAGGAGACTGTCTTTGTGGACACTTGGCACACTGTTGATGTCTTTCCAGTTGATGACCCCGCTTTCACTCAACGCTCCGGCCCGTTTCTGCCAGTCGAAATGGAGGGTGGTGTGACCGTCTTCGCCGTCGACTGCTTCTACCCCCCTGATTTCAACCAGCGGAGTTTTGCCGGCCATCACAATTTTCACCTTTCTTTCGGGCAGGTCACCAATGGATGGTACCGAGAAAGCCGAGCTGATGCCGTCCTTGATATTCCCTCTGACGGCCCTGGAAATGGGAATCGAAAAACTCACGTGAAGTAGCCTTTCAACCGCCAGGGCGAGGAGGCGGGGGTCTTCTCCCTCGCTGCCGGCAAGATTCAGGAGGCAGATCAGGCCGTCACTGGAAACCTTGCGGCTGTCGAAGATCTCCTTGCCCCGATTGTTGATCGCGGCTTCAGCTTTAAGGTCATTCCCCTTTGTAGCAGCAGGCGCAGCGCTGGCCTCTGCGGGGGCTGCGGCAGGGGGAGAAATTTTCTGTTCAGGCGTTTCCGGCATAACCCTCATATTGAATTCATCCAATGGTCGTTGAATCGGTGTCCGAGCCGATATTTAAAAGCTCCCGGCAGACCTTTGCTGTCCCCATTACCGATTATTCTAGCAAAATTAGTCAGCCGGATTCAAAAAAAACATCGCCCGGGGGGGATTTTCCATAAAGTTTCTTGCCTCACGAATGCATCAAAAAATGCATTGTAAGATTTTTCCTACAAAATTTTCAGCATATCGCCGACAGACGGTTCTGGATATTTTTATTAAATCAATGATCATTGGCAAACGGATGCCTGATTCATTTATGTAAGGGGGCTTGCATGAAGTTTTATTATAAGACGGATCTCTGTGGTGGTGCGATTACCTCCATGGTTACCATCCCGGAAGAGAAGAGACGATTGACCGGCCTCTCGGAGAAGAAGGAATTTCTGTATAGTTTGC
>JAHJIQ010000067.1 GCA_018823285.1 Pseudomonadota bacterium | reverse complement strand
TGTCCGGAATGTCACAAAAAAGAAATGGTAAAACTCGAAGAATTCAAACGAAAAAAATCCGGCCTTCTTCAAGGGTGAGGAGTAGGATTTTATTCAGATCCTGACCAGCTCCACCTTCCCCCAGGCGCCAAGTTCTTCACCCATCACGATCACCACCCCGATGATTCCGGGAATGGCTGCCGCAATTTCGAGAGCCCGGCTGATATCAGCTGAACTCCCGACCGCATTGCCGAGCCTGGTGGCCACCGCGTCGGCCAGAGCGGTTGAACCGGAAAGAACAGTGACCGAATCCGCCCGGCCAAAACTTAACGAATGCCCCACCGTTCCCGACGAGGTGCAGATGCCAAGCGGCATCTCGGCCGCCGCGATCTTCAGGCCGATCCGCCCGCTCAGCGGAGACTCCCCGGCAAAGATGGCCACGGTGGTGTCCTTCGTCCGCCGGAGAAAGATATCTCCACCGTTTTCCACCATCACCTCGTCAATGGTGTCAAGACCGAGAAGATGAATCCCGACCCGCTCCGAGATCACCCCGGCCACCGCCGCCATCGGTCCGACCCCGGCCGCTTTTCCGGCGGCAAGCATCTCGCGGACAATGGGCGGCGCCAGAGGGTCTGCCGGCAGCGGCACCAGCGAACCGAGAAAAGAATGATTCGCCGCGATATAGTTTTCCAGCTGGTTGCGCAAACCGATCACCTGATGCTCCGCCTCTTTCTGCACATCACGGGTGGCAAAGATCTGCAGATCGGTCTCCCGGACCTTCACTTCGAATGACGCGAGATCACCGGTATCCAGCTCACGCCGATAGTTTCTTTCCCGGTAGGAATCCGGCTTCTTTTTTCGCTTGCCGCCCATAATTTCTGCAGTATTGTTTGCTGACGTTATAATAAAATCAACTTTCTGACTTGTCTTATGCTATTGGATTGATGTCATAAAATGGTTCAGATCCATAGTGGCATTCCATGCTGAGAATTCAGAAGCCAGAGGCCAGGAGCCAGAATGACTGATTTTTTCACCCTTCGGGTATAAGTCTCGATGTCTCGCAGGCTCGCTTATCGGTAAGAGCAGACAAGCTGCTCAACTCAGCTTTAAGCTTTTCTCCTGGCTTCAGACTTCTGACTTCTGGCTTCTGGTGGAACATAGGCTCGAACAAATCGCCATAACCCTTTTATATCTGAAGATTAGCCAAGCTCAGAAAGTTGATTCATAAACTTACCGGGAGAAGTATTCTGTTTCTTAATTGATCCCGATTTTCGAGGCAAGCACTCTCAGTCAAACAAGGACCGCTCTTGTCACTCTCATCCGAAAAACTGCTCATCTTCACCCGCTACCCGACTGCCGGAAGCACCAAGACCAGGCTGATCGAAAGTCTCGGCGGGGAAGGCGCCGCAGACCTGCAGCGCCGGATGAGTGAAAGGACCGTTGCCGTAGCAAGAACTCTACCCGCCGACCTTGAAGTCAGATACTTTGGCGGCAGCCGGGAACAGGTGTCCTCCTGGCTGGGAGACGCCATCAGGATTCAGGATCAGGGCGAGGGTGATCTTGGCGTAAAGATGGCCCGCGCCTTTGCCGAGAGTTTTGCCGAAGGATATCAGCGGGTCATCATTATCGGCGCCGACTGCCCTTCCCTGACCGCAGCGATTCTCAGCGAAGGCTTCACCGAACTGAAAGACCGGCAAATGGTTTTAGGTCCGGCGGAAGACGGCGGGTATTATCTGCTCGGCCTCACCCGTTCCTGTCCGGCCCTCTTTGAAGACCAGCCGTGGGGGACTTCCGGAGTTTTGGACAACACCCTGGCCGTGGCCGACAAACTCGGCCTTGAATATCGCCTTCTGGAAAAACTGCATGACATTGACCGGCCGGAGGATCTTGCCCGGATGCCGATAGCGGAAAATACCGGCCACCGGATTTCGATTATTATTCCAACCCTGAACGAGGAAGAAAATCTCGCTGCAACCCTGAAACATCTTTCCTCTGAACCAGAGATTGAGATCATTGTCGCCGACGGCGGCAGTCACGACAAAACACCGATGATTGCCGAAAGTTTTGGCGTGAAAGTGGTCCACGCTCCTTTCGGGCGAGGTGTCCAGCAAAACGCCGGAGCCGCAGCCGCCACCGGCGACATCCTGCTTTTTCTCCATGCCGACACTCTTCTCCCCCGTCATTTCGCCTCTTCGCTCCGAAGCTGCCTGGTCGAACCGGGAGTTGTTGCCGGGGCCTTCAGCCTGGCCATCGACCTCAAAGGTTCTGCGCTACGGCTCATTGAAAAGGGGGCGAACTTCAGGTCACGGTTCCTGCAGATGCCCTACGGCGATCAGGCCATTTTCCTCAGAAAAGAGACCTTTACAAAGGCCGGAGGGTTCCCGGAAATCGGGATCATGGAAGATTTCGCCCTGGTCAAAAAACTCAGGCGTTTTGGGAAGATCGAAATACTGGAACAGAAAGCGACCACTTCGGGGAGACGCTGGCGGGAGAAAGGGATTCTCAAGACCACCCTGATCAATCAGGTCATGGTCATTGCTTATCTGCTGGGGGCTCCCCCGACTTCCCTGGCAAGCTGGTACCGGATGGCATCGAGAGCCCGTTCCTGATCAGTGGTTATCCTTCTGCTGTTGGCGGCGTAGAGATTGGCCACCCCTTCCTCAATGGCGGGTATCGCCGGCTCGCTCGGCTGAAAACGATCGCGTAGACTCCGGTCCATGATAAAAGACCGGACCAGCTTTGAACTGTCTTCGAGGAACGGATAGAAATAAGATCTCTTCAGAAATGACGCGGAGTTGGCGAAGGTCCCGGCCACCAGCATGAAAAGCAGTGTGGTGATAAACACCCCCTTGCCGATCCCGAAAAGTCCGCCGATAAACCGGTCGAAACCGCCCAGCATGGAAATGGTGACGACTTTTTTCAGACCCAGCCCCAGGAGCATGACCAGCAGATAGACAACCGCAAAGATGAGGGAGTAGGTTACCAGAAAGCTGACCTGTGGTATGGTGATGAAGTTGTCGAGGAGACCTGAAAACAGGTGATAATAGCGGCCGGCAGCCCAGAAACCGAAGATCAGGGCGACAATAAACGCGGCCTGGCGAATAAAGCCTGTCCAGATTCCCCTGACGGTGAGCAGAGAAATTATCGAGATAACTGCAATATCGATGGAACCCATTGAGATCATTAAAAAACTTATTAAATTATATTTCAAGACATTTCAAGGGCAAAAAGCCATTATTTTATAATAATTATAATAAGATAAAGCATATTTTATGACTTCCGCCCCAATTCAAGGCCTCCCGCTGCCCCTGTCGCCATCTGAACTTGGCACGATTATCGGCCTGAAATCCACGCCATTCGTGACTTTGGTGAGTCTTTCCGACCTCCAGCACCAGCTTGGGGACAAGACCCTTGACCCGGCTCTCTTCCTGACCGAAACCGAACTGGAAAAATACCGTTCTTATTCTTATCCGAAACGCCGGGTTGAATGGCTTGGCGGGCGGATCGCCGTAAAACGGGCCGCCATCGAGCTGTTAAATGATCGACAGGCATCGGACTATCTCGACTGGCAGATCACCCCCGACCCGGATGGCCGGCCATTCCTGACCCGAGTGGACGACCATGTAAAACCGGCAGTCGAAATCTCCCTCTCCCACAGCCACGAACTCAGCGTTGGCCTTGCCGTTTTCGAGGTCCCCTGCGGCATCGACATCCAGAAGACCTCTCCTGCGGTCATCCGGGTCCGGGAAAAATTCTGTACCGGGCGCGAGAAAACAATCTGTGAGACTTTGGCTGTAAACAATGAAGAGATGCAACTGACCCTTCTCTGGTCTGCCAAAGAGGCGCTTCGCAAGGCGCGTGGCGGGAGTCCCCTGACCGGTTTTCTGGAGATGGAACTTGTTTCGCTTGCAAATCCAGAGGTCGACTGCTGGACATTTTCCTTCAGAATTCGCAAAACCGCCGACCAACCAATACACCGGGTGGCAGTCTTTATTTATCAGGATTACGGTTGCTCTGTTGCTCTGGGATGATAGAATAGCCTGAAGCACGGAAAGCACAATTCACCATCATCAACGGAATACGAACAAAACGCCAGACATGTCATTCCGGCATGTTTTTAGCCGGAATCCAGAAATCGGCCTTGCGTCCTCCTGATGCCTGATCGGATAAACGCAGGAACGAGAGTGGGATCATCCGGTTATTTCTCAAATTTGCCCCGGCAGCGCCGGGTGGGACGCTGATCATCATTGAAGCGTCCAGGATACTGGATTCCGGGTCAAGCCCGGAATGACGAGCATGCAGACTGAAATTGAGCGAAAGTCAGATTCAAATATGGGAAAGCAAACATGGAAATAATTAACATACTCTCCACCATCTCCCTGTTCAACGGCCTCACCGAAGAGCAGCTCCAGGACCTGGCGATGATCATCACCGACCAGAATTTCAAAAAAGGCACCACCATTTTCGCCGAAGGAGATGAGGGGACCGGTTTTTATATCCTGATCAGCGGCCAGGTCAAAATCTACAAGCTGTCGGTCGAGGGCAAGGAGCAGATTCTTCACATCTTCGGCCCCGGCGAACCGTTTGCCGAAGCAGCGGTTTTTACCGGCAAATCCTTCCCCGCCTTCGCCGATACCTTGAAAGACAGCCGGGTGATCTTCATTCCCCGAAAATCCTTTATCAAACTGATTGAAGACAATCCTTCCGTGGCCATGAATATGCTGGGGACCCTGTCTCTGCGACTGAAAAAATTCGCCGGGATGATCGAGGCGCTGTCGCTCAAGGAAGTGCCGGGCCGGCTCGCCTCCCATCTTCTGCTGCTAAGCGGCAACCAGAACGCCACCACGGTCAGCCTGACCATCGGCAAGGCCCAGCTGGCAAGCCTTCTCGGCACCATCCCGGAAACCCTCTCCCGGATTTTCAAGAAGATGAGTGAAAGCGGCTATATCGAATCGAAAGGTTCACAGATCACGCTTCTCGATCCTGAAGGGCTTGAGGCGCTCGCTTCCGGCGAAGTGAGATTGTAGAATATTTGATTTGACACCGGACATTCCTGCCATGTATTAAGAGTCATTGCCCATATGGTTTTGTAGAGTCATTCCGGTTGTGATATTGTCAGTACAAGCACCCTCGGATCGGTCAACAAACAAAGAGGAGACGCAGCGTGGCACAACTTTTTGCAGACTTCAACGGCCTGGAGATATTCTTCCTCGCCTGCGCCATCATCGGCGGGTTCTTCGTGGTCCTGAAACTGATCATGCAGTTCGTCGGCGGGGATGCCGACGCCGGGGCAGGCACGGACACCGATCTCGGCATCGACCCCCAGCATGTGGATTCCGACATAGGCTTCCGGCTCATCTCGATGCACGGGCTTTCCGCGTTTTTCATGATGTTCGGCCTGGTCGGGCTCGCCTTCTACCGCCAGAGCCAGGCCGGGGTGATCGTCTCGATGATCGGCGCGGTGGCCGCCGGCCTCGCCTCGGTCTGGGTCATCGGCAAACTCTTCCAGGGGGCGGCCAACCTGCAATCGAGCGGCACCCTGAAAACCGCCGACGCGGTCGGCAGCAGCGGGACCGTGTATCTCACCATCCCCGCCGGAGGGACCGGCCGGGTCAGTCTCAATTTTCAGAACCGATTGCGTGAGTTTGACGCAACCGCAACGGACGGAACCGAAATTCCCACCGGCGCCCCGGTGCGGGTGGTCGCCGTGCATGCCAATATTCTTGAAGTGGAAATCATCAAGTAAACCCAAGGAGCTATCATGTTCGATTTCTGGATTCTTCCCATTGCCGCGTTCCTGATTCTGGTTGTTTCAACCATCACCTTCCTGGCCTCCAGGTACAAACGGTGCCCGTCCGACAAGATCCTGGTGGTCTACGGCAAGGTCGGCAAGGGGCAGTCGGCGAACTGCATCCACGGCGGCGGCGCCCTGATCTGGCCGCTGATCCAGGATTACGCTTATATCAGCCTGACCCCGATGACCATCAGCATCCCTTTGCAGAAGGCCCTTTCCCTGCAGAATATCCGGATTAATGTGCCTTCCACATTTACGGTCGGGATCAGCACCGAACCGGAGGTCATGACCTCTGCCGCCGAACGCTTGCTGCACCTGTCGCAGACCGAGATCGAGGAGATGGCCAAAGAGATCATCTTCGGCCAGCTGCGCCTCACCGTCGCCTCCCTGACCATCGAGCAGATCAACCAGGACCGGGAGAGTTTTCTTGACTCGGTCCGCAAGAACGTTTCTCCGGAACTCAACAAGATCGGTCTTTTCCTGATCAACGTCAACATCACCGATATCACCGACGAGTCCGGCTACATCGACTCCATCGGGAAGAAGGCGGCCTCCGAAGCGATCAATCAGGCGAAAGTTGATGTGGCAGAGCAGGAAAAACTGGGCGCCATTGGTGAAGCGGAGGCAACCAAGGTCAAAGAGATCCGGGTGGCAGAAAACGTTGCCGAGGCTCAGAAAGGCAAGAAAAAGGCCGAGGCCGATCAGCGCGTCTTTGTCCAGCAGCAGGAGGCGGAAGCGACCATCGGCGAGGCGGCGGCCGACCGGGAGAAAGAGATCAAGGTTGCCGAGAATGTCGCCGAATCCCAGAAAGGCCAGAAAAGGGCCGAGGCCGACCGGCGGATTGTGGTCCAGCAGCAGGAAGCGCAGGCTGTCGATGGTGAAAACAAGGCGAAAGCGGACATCGCCGATGCCAATGCCGAGCTCGCGGTAAAACAGGCGGCCGCCCTGCAGCGCGGCGAAGTGGCGCGCCGCGAGGCCGAGGTCGAAATCCAGAAAGCGCAGTACAAGGCGGAGCAGGAACGGCTCACCGCCGAAGAGGTTGTCCGCCAGGAAATTAATAAAACAAAGGTTGAGATCGCCGCCGAGGCCGAGGCCGAAAAAACCCGCCGCGAGGCGAAGGGCCAGGCCGACGCGATCCTCCTGAAATACCAGGCCGAAGCCGAGGGTATCCGCAAGGTACTCGAAAGCAAGGCGGCCGGGTATCTCAGCCTGGTACAGGGCTGCAACGGCGACGCCAAGTCCGCCGCCACCCTCTTGATGACCGAAAAAATCGAAAAGATCGTCGAGATGCAGGTCGAGGCGATCCGCAACATCAAGATCGACAAGGTCACCGTCTGGGATTCCGCCGGAGGTGATAAAAACGGCACCGCCACCTCGAACTTTCTCTCCGGCCTGATCAAAAGCCTGCCGCCGCTCCACGACGTGGCCGGCATGGCGGGTATCGATCTCCCCCAGTACCTCGGCGAAATCACCCGGGAAAATCAGAAGCCGGCAAAACCCGCAAAAAAACCGGCCCCGGGGCAGGAATCGTGATTTCTTAACTGAAGGATCAGCCGATGGATCCACATTACCGAGTGGCAATCTTCGGTTCCGCTCGGATCAAGGAAAACGACCGGGCCTATAATGAGGTTTTCGAGATTTCCAAAGGGCTGACCGAAGCCGGTTTTGATATCGTCACCGGCGGCGGCCCGGGGATTATGCAGGCAGCGAACGCAGGGCATCAAAGCGCCGGTTCGGACAACCATTCCATCGGTTTGAACATCAAGCTTCCCTTTGAACAGCAAGACAACAAATATCTCGACATCAAGAAAGACTTCGACCGGTTCAGCGCCCGGCTGGACACCTTCATGTCCTTGTCCGACGCGGTGATCGTCGCCACCGGCGGGATCGGCACCCTCCTTGAACTGTTCTACTCCTGGCAGCTGGTACAGGTCGAGCACATCTGCGAGACCCCGATTATCCTCTACGGCGAGATGTGGGCGGGATTGCTCTCCTGGCTGGAGCAGGAGGTCCTGGCCCGCAACCTTTTCAGCAAACGGGAAATGCACAACATTTTTCACCTCACCACAACCCGGCAGGTTGTCGAGCTGATCAAAAAAATCCACGCCGACCGCGCCCAGATGGAACACGTCTGCGTCAACTACAACAAGTACCGGGTCGAGTTTGCCTGACCCGGATTTCACCATGAAATCCGGCAGGGTTGTCTGCCCCAATTGGCCGGAACAATTTCAGAGGTTAAGGTTATTTGTAACCAGGCGAGGCTGCTAATGGCTTACCCAGCACCGATCGCATCAACAAGATCAAATATTTAAGATTTGCAGTAATCATCATAACTTTGGTGCAAATTATTCTCTATGTCGTTAATCTTCCTGCCTGACAGTCAATCATCTTTTGAATATCTTGCATGTCGTTCATGAACGCATCGTGATCGTTTGTGGAAATAATTTTTCTATCCGATCATATTGATTGACGGTTAAAAATGATCGGATACGATTATATTTATGAAATCAGATCGTCTTGATAAAATCCTCCGGCGGATCGATGAAGGGAAGCGGCTTATCGATAAGTATCGGCCATTGCCGGTCTCTGTCCTGACCAGACTCAAAGGGCAGCTTGTTATTGACTGGACTTATAACTCCAATGCCATCGAGGGTAACACCCTCACCTTGAAAGAGACCAAGCTTGTTCTGGAAGATGGCCTGACCGTCGGCCGGAAATCTTTACGCGAGCATCTGGAGGCCATCAACCATCGGGATGCCATTGCCTATGTGGAAGAGCTGGCTCGGGAAGACGCGAATATCTCGGAACGAAATATTAAGGAAATTCATGCCCTGGTCCTGCGGGAGATCGACCCGAAATACGCCGGCAGGTACCGGGATATCCAGGTCCGGATCAGTGGTTCAGGCCATCTGCCACCCGGGCCATTGCTCATCGAAGAGAAGATGGCGGCTTTCGCTCGAAAATGGCTGACAGATACAGGGAAAACCCACCCGGTAACGCTTGCTGCCATGGCGCATTTCGAACTGGCAGCGATCCACCCCTTTGTCGATGGAAATGGCAGGACCGCACGTCTGCTCATGAATTTGCTTCTCATGAAGAACGGTTATGTCCCGGCGATTATCCTCAAAAATGATCGCAGGAAATACTACGATGCTCTGGAGAAGGCTCACAAGGGTGAGGTGAATGATTTTGTTTTTCTGGTTGCCAGGGCTCTGGAGCGGACCATTTTCCTCTATTTTGAAGCCATTCCCGAACTGACCTCCGGTTTTCTGACCATGGCCCAGGCCGCCGAGATCACACCATACTCACAGGACTATCTGAATATTATGGCCCGACGAGGCGCGATCCCCGCTTTTAAGCTGAAACGAAACTGGTTGGTCGCGAAAGATTCGATCCTGAAATATGTAAAAGATCATCAGAAGTCATAGCGATCCATTCCGGAGAGGCGGACTCTTGCTTGAAAAACGAACCCTGATCTGTGAAGAATTTGTGAGGGGGAAATCCGCTTCATATCCCCACAGATCAAGCCTGTAGATTATGCTGTCATCTTAATTCAGACTAAGCCTGAATCTGGTCAGGCTTTCAGACCAGTGCCTGATCAAACTCCCTACGCCGCCGGGCTGGCCGCTTCCTTCGTAGCGAGGTCGTCAAAATCCATCATCACGTCGGTGATCCTCTTCGGAGTGATGTTTGCAGGAAAAACCGGTCAGCCGAGATTCACTTCAACGTAATGCTCCCGGTGATCATCCACCAGGGGGATCAGACCTTGCCGCAGCCCGGCCTTCTCAAAACCGGATTCTTTTTGCTGGACGCCGTCAACCACCACGCGGATCACATCTCCCGGTTTTTCACCAACACACCTGAACCTAATGTGGTAGAGCGTCTCCCGATAGCGATAATGGATTTCGTACGACTCCCAATGGGCCGGAATGCAGGGGGTAATGCGCAGCCGGTCCACTTCCAGTTGCAGGCCCAGAAGTGCTTCCACGGTCAGCCGATACATCCAGCTCGCCGCCCCGGTGTACCAGGTCCAACCGCCGCGCCCGGTGTGGGGTTTCGCCGCGTAAATATCGGCGCACATGACATACGGCTCGACCTTGTAGCGTTCAATCTCCGCAGGCCCATTCCCGTGATTGACAGGGTTCAGCATGGCAAACAATTCCCACGCCCGTTCCCGTTCACCCAGCATCGCAAAGGCCATGGTGGTCCAGATTGCAGCATGGGTGTACTGGCCGCCGTTCTCGCGCACGCCCGGCACATAGCCCTTGATATAACCCGGTTCAAGGGAAGACTTGTCAAAGGGCGGGTCGAGGAGTTGAATCAGCTGACTCTCGGGTCGCACCAATTGTTTATCCACCGCCGTCATCGCCTGACGGGCCCGCACCGGATCTCCGCCACCGGAAATGACCGACCAGCTCTGGCTGATCGAATCGATCCTGCATTCTTCGTTTTCAGCCGAGCCTAAAGGCGTGCCGTCATCAAACCAGGCCCGTTTATACCATTCACCATCCCAGCCATGCGCCTCGATGTTTTCACGCAGGCGCGCCGCCTGCCCGGCACATTCCTCGGCAAAAAGTGCATCTTCCCGGCCCTGCGCCAGTCCGGCAAACCGCTGCAGATTCTCATACAGGAACCAGGCCAGCCAGACGCTCTCGCCCCTGCCGTCACGTCCGACGAGATTCATCCCGTCGTTCCAGTCGCCGCAACCCATCAGCGGTAACTGATGTTCACCGAAACGCAGTCCGTTTTTAATTGCCCGTACACAATGTTCATACAGGCTTGCCGTTTCCGCAGAGGGCTGCGGCTGGTCGTAATAAGCCTCTTCTTCCGGTCGCAACTCGCGCCCTTCCAGAAACCGGACTGACTCGTCAAGCACTCCGGTATCGCCGGTCGCCGCCACGTAGCGACAGGTCGCATACACCAGCCAGAGATAGTCGTCAGAGAAATGGGTCCGCACCCCTTGTCCGTTTGGCGGATGCCACCAATGCTGCACATCACCCTGCAGGAACTGGCGTTCGGCGCAGCGGAGCAACTGCTCGCGGACGAGCCCGGGGGTGGTATGAAGCAACGCCATGGTGTCCTGCAACTGATCGCGAAACCCGTAGGCGCCACCGGATTGATAATAGCCGCTGCGGCCCCAGAGTCTGCAGGAAAGTGTCTGATAGACAAGCCAGCCGTTGGCCAAAACGTTGAGCGCTGGATCCGGTGTCTCTACGTTTACGGCTCCCAAAGTGTGGTTCCAGTGTTCCCAGACTGCTTCCAGTGCCTGTTGTGCGCCTGCCGGGCCGCTGTATTGTTCGATAAAGCGTCGTGCCTGCTCACCGTTGGCGGCGGCGCCGAAAATAAAGACGATCTCATGCTCCTGCCCCTCGGCCAGTTTGATCTGGCTCTGAATCGCGGCGCACGGGTCAAAGCCAGCCCCGGTCCGGCCCGATAATCGTTTGCGCCGCATGGCCGCGGGGCTTGCAAGAGAGCCGTTGCGACCTATAAACCCTGTACGGTTTCCGGTCACTGAACGCTTCAGTTCACTGACCTGGACAAAGACGATTCGATTATCGCATTCGTGGCCATAAGCGTTGCGGGCAAACAGCGCCCCGCTCTGCAAGTCGGTTTCAGTTGCAATGTGCATCAGATTGGAGTGTCGCCACTCACCGAGTACCAGTTCCCAGTACCCGGTGAGCGACAGTCGACGTGTTCGCCTGGAATGGTTGCGCAGTTTTATCACTGCAAACTTTACCGGTGCGTCCATGGCAACGTAGGTGAACATTTCAGAGGAAATGCCGTCTTCGTAATGCTCGAAGGCGCTGTATCCAAAACCGTGCCGACAGACATAACCGGAGCGGCCGCGGGCGGGCAACGGTGTTGGAGACCAGAACGCACCTGTTTCCTCGTCACGGATATAGAACGCTTCACCACTACTGTCGCAGAGCGGGTCGTTGTGCCAGGGGGTCAGCCGGAATTCGTGGGCATTTTCCACCCAGGTATAGGCACTGCCGCTCTCGCTGACAACTGTGCCGATATGCGGGCTGGCAATGACATTGACCCAGGGCGCCGGGGTATTTTGCCCCGGTTCCAGAGTGATAACGTATTCGCGTCCGTCGGGGGTAAATCCGCCCAGGCCGTTGGTGAAAATGCGTTCACGCCTTGACAGTGGATGGACCTCTTCAGGGCTCGGTTGCCGCGACGGCTCGAAACGGTCGGAGACACGCTCCGGCGACTGGCGACGCTCCACCTGTTCGATCACGGTCTCGGTGGTATCGTCAAAAACGATGCGGGCAACAGTCTGGAACAGGACCCGATCCTCCTCGGAAAGCTCTTCAGCACGCCGCACAAAGACCCCGCCCGGTTTGTCGATAATCTGCGCCTCAGGACCGGCATTGATCAAGCCGATGATCCGGTCTTGCAGGAGTGCCCGGTATCCTGAAAAATCCTCGTTGATGATCACCAGATCCGAGATCAACCCTTTCATCCGCCAATAGGCATGGGCTTGCAGCACCTGTTTTGCCAGATCGATACGATTTATGTCGCCGATGCGCAGCAGGATGATCGGCAGATCTCCCGAGATGCCAAAGCGCCACAGGCCGGGCTGACCCAGCCGGTTTCGGCCGATGATGCCGGGTGCGGCCCGACGCAAACCGTTGGCGTAAATGACCGACGAGGCCAGTCGGCCATAGAGCTGGGCCTCACTCTCTGTGGCGCCAAGATGGCGCAACACTTCCTGGCTCTGGAACCAGGCCATCTCAAAGGCGCGTTCAACAAAGTGTTTGTCACAGTATTTATCAAGCAAAGCCAGAGCGCCGTCACGAGTGTCTGCAACCCCGGAAATGATCTGTACGGTAGCTGACTGGTCGGCTGTCAATTCGATGGTCCGGCGAATTGCAACAATGGGATCAAGAACCGAACCATCGGTATTCGACAATTCAGAGGGGGATTTTTTATGGTCAAGAACCAGCGGGTTCGCCACAGTTCGGCCGCGACCAATGAATCTTGCGCGGTCGGTCTCGAAGGTGGGTTCGCCTGCAACGACACCGGGAACCGACAACAGATGAAACATCCAGGGGACCTGTTCTCCAGGGGTGCGGCGGCGGCGCGTACAGAGGATCGCCTGTCGGTCGGGGATGATTTCGGTCTGCACGAAGAGATTACTGAAGGCGCGATGGGCCAGGTCGGCATTGAGCGGCGCCAGCACGACCTCCGCATAACTCGTGACCTCGATATGGCGGATACGGGATGACAGATTGGTGAGCTTGACCCGGCGAATCTCGACATCGTCTTCAGGTGAAACGCTGATCTCGGTATGGGCTTCGATGGCATCATCACGCCTCCGGTATTCGGCCCGCGCCTGCACAAAGATCGCCTCGTAATGATCCGCCTGACGCAGTGTCGGCTGATGGCTTGTCGACCAATAGCGCCCCGTGTCGCGGTCACGCAGGTAAATGAAAGAGCCCAGCCCGTCAACCGTAGTATCCTCGCGCCAGCGGGTGACCGACAAGTCGCGCCAGCGGCTGTAACCCCCACCGCTGTTTGTCGCCATGACATGATATCTGCCGTTGGATAACAGGTGAACTTCGGGTGACGGTGTATCCGGGTTATTGAAGACGCGCATGATCGAACCCGCATCCGTTGCCGGCGGGTGCGCGGCGGCGCTCACTTCGGCAGCGTGCGGGTGCAGTGGCGCTCCTTTTTTCGGCACCCGCTCCTGCAGCAGCAATTCCGTCGCCCGGGCCAGAGGGTCGGACATGAAGCGGCGCTGCATGGGCTGGTTGAGTAACACATAGGCATAGGCCAACAGGCTCATGCCTTGATGATGCGCCATGAACGTGCGAACGACAGAGTGATTTTTGCCGGGTGGCAGTCGTGAGGGCGTGTAATCGATTGCCTCGTAGAAACCATGCCCGCCGAGGAATCCTTTGGCGGCCAGGGTTTGTAAATTGCGACACGCTTCGACCGGCGCCACCATCAGGGCCATGGCGCTGGCGTAGGGGGCAATGACCAGGTCGTCTCCCAGGCCTCGTTTGAAGCCCAGCCCCGGCACCCCGAAGGCCCGATATTGATACACCTGCTGGATGTCTGTGGCATTATAGCAGGATTCGGAAATCCCCCAGGGCACGGCGCGCTGCCTGCCGTATTCGATCTGGCGGGCTACGGCGGCCTTGCAGGTCTGGTCGAGCAAGGTGTTCTCGTAACTCGGCATGATCAATTGGGGCATGAGATACTCAAACATCGAGCCGCTCCATGAAATCAAACTCACATTACCGCCCTGACTTGTCAATAAGCGACCAAGTAAAAACCAGTGCTTCTGCGGCACCTGTCCCTGGGCGATCAGCAGGAAACTTGCCAAGCGCGCCTCCGAGGCCAAAAGGTCATAACAAGAGGGGTCGCGACGCCGCTCTCCGACATCGTAGCCAATGTTCAGCAAACCACGCGACGTATCATAGAGAAATTCAAAATCCATTATTGCCAGTTTCCGGCACCGCTCCGCCAGACCATCGATAACCCGGAGCCGTGCTGCAGCCTCGTTGCTCCGTGCCCCCGCTCCACCCGCCGAACTTGTTACAGGGGAGGGGTTCGCAAGTTCTCCAAGGGTCGGAATAGTGTCGAAATGTTTCGGCTCGGGCACCAGAAAACCCAGATCCTCCTGCAGGGCACGGGATTGCCGGTCGAATTCCTGAGCCCAGTAATAGAGTTCGCCATCAACCTCAATATCCGCCGGCAACCATGCCATGAGTCCCTTGCCGGCCTGATGCATCTCGGTCAGCTGGGTAGCGGCAGCAGCCAGGGTCAGAGGCTGCCGGTTCAGGGTGCGGGAGTGAAGAGTGTCCTGCAGAAATTTTATTTGCCGGGTAAGGTCCGGGGCTGCCTCCAGGGGCAGCTGCTCGGCCAGCACCCGCAAGGTGTCCCGCAACCCCTGAAAGGCGTTTTCAGTGAGAATCGGCTGGTTCTTCAACTCGGCCAGGCCCGCCTGCAGGGTGAGCAGGCTGCCGGCCAGGTTACCGCTGTCAACCGAAGAAATATATTGCGGCCGCAACGGTTCAAGGGTGCGGGTATCATACCAGTTGTAAAAATGGCCGCGGTAGCGCTCCATCTCTTCCATGGTGGTCAGGGTGTTTTCGGTCAGCTGCAGGAATTCTCCGGCAGAGATGTAGCCGAAGTCATAGGCGGCCAAATTCGCCAGCAATGCCATGCCGATATTCGTGGGCGAGGTTCGCGAGGCGATGAGCGGCTCGGGATGGATCTGAAAATTATCGGGCGGCAGCCAGTTGTCTTCCGGGCCGACCAGCTCCGCGAAGAAGCGCCAGGTGCGGCGGGCGGAGCCACGTAGAAACGACTGTTGATCGACGGTCAGCTCAGTTGTCGGCGGTAAAAGGGGCTTACTTATCCACCAGCCGAAAACCGGTGACGCGAACCAGAGAAACACGATGGGCGCGCAGAAGATCAACTCCGTTGCTCGGCTGCTCCCCATGAGGAAAAGCAAAGACAAGCCAAGCATCACCGCGAGAAAAGGTGCGACCCACATCTCCATAAAAAAATCGCTCAATGTCCGACAGGCGTTACGACGCGCATAGGACGGCAATTGCCAAAGCAACAGACCGCGTCGCGTAAACAGCATCCGGAGCCCTGAGCGCAGAATCGCATCCAGGCAGATAAAGGCATCATAGGGCAACAGGACCAGGGTCAGAAAGGCGAGGACAATCGGTCGGCCCGCAGATTTACTTGTCATGAGCAGATGCACTGCCCAGGCATGCAACTCAGGCTTGCGAATGAATCCGATTGCGGCTGCCAGTAGCGCGGGAAGAAACATCACCGCCGTGATCAGCAGGGTCCAGAACCATGCCGGTCCCGGACCAATCAACCAACCGCCTGCAAGCAACGCCAAGAGCATCGGCGGCACAAGACTGCGGCGCAGGTTGTCGAAAATCTTCCACACAGATAAGGCGGTGAGCGGGTTTCGCTGCCGCTTTGCCTGCGAGGCATTTGAGTCAGATGCTTCATTTACTCGAGAAGGCGGGCCGGTAACAGAGGGCAGCAGCCAGCCGGCAAGCTGCCAGTCACCACGTATCCACCGATGCCTGCGGCTCGCCTCCATGGCGTAACTGGCCGGATGCTCCTCTATGAGATCGACATCGGTCACCAGGGCAGAACGTGCATACCCGCTTTCAAGCAGATCGTGACTGAGAATCAGATTTTCCGGAAAGCGACCATCTACAGCCTGCCGGAAGGCATCCACATCGTAGATACCCTTGCCGATGAATGAGCCTTCGCCGAAAATATCCTGGTAGACATCCGAAATCTCCCGGGTATAAGGATCAATCCCAGACTCCCCGGCGTAGAGTTTGCTGAATCGTGATTGCCCGGCACTGGTCAGGCTGATCGAGGCCCGCGGTTGCAGGATCGCGTAACCCCGGACAATCCGTTTCTGGTCAACATCGTAGATCGGACGGTTTAGCGGATGGGCCATGTTGCCGATCAAGGTGCGTGCCGCATCACGGGGAAGCTGGGTGTCGGTATCGAGAGTGATGACGTATTGGATCGAAGGAAAGAGTGAGGGATCACCGACGATCTTCGAAAAGGCTGCCTGCGCCCCTCCACGAAGCAGGGCGTTAAACTGCTCAAGTTTGCCGCGTTTTCGTTCATATCCCATCCACACCCGTTCGCAAGGATTCCACTCGCGGGGTCGGTGAAACAGATAGAAGATGCACGGCCGGTCGTCGCGGTAGGTCTCGTTAAGGGCTGAAATCCCTGCACTCGCCCGGGCGAGCAAGGCGTCATCGTCGGGCAGGCTTTGCTCCGGCGCATCACGAAAATCCGTCACCAGGGCAAAGAACAGATTGGCATCCCGATTCCCCAGATAGCGGATTTCGAGTGCTTCCAGAAGATCATCAATCTCCTGCGCCCGGCCAAGCAGGGTCGGGACGATCACCATGGTGCGGTGCCCGTTTGGAATTGCTTTGGAAAAATCCAGTCGTGGCAAAGCACGGGGCGGCAGAACGAGGGTGACCAACATGTTCACCAGCGGCACGGCCAGCGCTGAGGCACTGATGGCGCCGGTAATGGCAAAAAACCAGATACGCCAGTCACTCGGGGTAAACCCGGCAAAAGTGAAGAAAACCGTCGATGCCGTAAGGACAGTGAGTACCAGAATGGGTCCGAGATAAAGGGGCAGCAGGCACCGGCGGCACATTCGGTCGAATCTTAATTTCCACGGCAAACGGTAGTCAACCGTCCGCTCCAGAGTCAGCCGCCCCTGATCGATCAGGTAATAGCCGACATGGGCGCCACGATTATCGGTATCGGAACTCTTAACCGAACTTTGCGCCAGAGAAACGGCCTGGCGGGCAACCCCTAATTCACTGTATGCACTGCCTCGTGCCAGATCTTCGATGACATGCCGGTAACGATCTCGAGTATCGAAATCCTGGGCTGCATGCATTCCCGCCGGATCTTCTCGCAAAGTCTGCTCGACGACACTGAGCGACTCGACATACTCGCGCCAGTCCATGGCGCCGATAAAACGCAGACTGCCGATACTGTTGGCAAGAGAAATCTGGTTGGCCGCAGCGGTTCGACCGGCGGCCGCCGACAACTGGGTAGCCGTGACCCCTTGTTCGAGGAGCTTCTGTTCGACCCAGGTTTGCACGAACGCCATGGCTGGGCCCTGGGCCTGTAATCTTGCATAAAATTCTTCCACAAACGGAGCGGTCAGAGGCACATCGGCATCGGCAAACCTGGCGAGCAACTGAATGAGTTTTTTGGGTTCTTTTTCAGCCGTTGCCAGCATGCGGTCGGCCCAGATGGTTGCTGCGTCGAGCTCCTCGCGCCGTTGGGCAATACGCAGGGCGATGCGGCGGAGGTTTTCCAGCAGGGCCAGCTGCAGCATGATCGGGAAGGCCCACAATTCGCCGAGTTTTAAGGGATCTGCGTTCTGATAGGCGACAACGAACTGAGTGGCATTGTCACTGTCGACACGGCCATCCATATGCGAAATCAACTCCAACGCTAAATCATAGATGCGAGGAAAACCGGCCGACGGACCATCGGTCAGGCGAGGCAACTGCCGGCTGTAGCCACGCGGCAGATGATGACGCGCCAGACTGACCTGCTGCTCGATGAGATAAAAATTATCAAGAAGCCAGGCCTCGGCCGGGACGATACGCTGCCCCGGAGTGGCAGCGGCGGTAACGAGTTCATAGGCCGCCAGGAGAACGCGGGCATTATCCGTCAATCTCGGCAATAACCTGTCCGCTCCCGGATGAGGTTCGATTCTATGCCGACCGGCCAGGGTTACCGCATGCCGTTTCAACTGCTCAATGCTGAACAATTCCGAACGCAGCAGTTCGGTATCCTGGTCGGTATGCAGCGCACTCCGGGTGCGCGTCGAAATTTGAAGCTCTTTATTGACTATGATATTCTCCTTACAGAACCCATTAATGCATTTTTTCACTATCCAGAAAAGTTTTGGTCGCCTTTCCGGATCTCTTTGCGGCCTTCTTTTCTTTCGAGGTCATGGCCGGTTTCTTCTTTCCTTCCCTGTTGCTTTTTCGTTCTTTGGTCATGGTGTTCGCTCCTGTCCCCGATAGATCGGGAACTCATTGAGGTTCGGAACTCTTTTCCCTGCCCCGTACAAAAAGGACAGTGCCTTGACGAAAATATTTTCAGATGTGGAGATTACTGATGAAATGCTTCTCAGACCAAGCTCTACCGTCCAGGGTGTCGCTGCGTCTGAGAAATGATATCTGTGGAAGCTTTGTGAAGTGTCCTAAAACGTCAAAGGGAATGTGTTCCGTCTTTCAGAAACCGCAGAACACCCCTCTTTCCGACAATGAGAAAAGCCGTAACGGATGGAGGTAATACACATATATGAGTGTACCACATTAACGGAGAATAGCTTCACCTGATTTGTCCAGAAATGGATGAAGCACAAGCAGGGCGAGGACTTGCAGAGAACCGAGGCTGCTGTCGGGATAAAAAGGAAGTATCGAAGGCGGGAAAATCAGTAAATGAGGAAGACAAAAGCCCCGAAATTCTGGTGTGGGCGAGGGGGTGCAAGGGGTCATGCGAGGCAAGGGGTCAGGCAAGGGGTCGGCAAGGGGTCAAGCGGCTTTTGACTTTTGTTGAATCCACCCCGCCTTCTCGAAGTCAACATAGCTCTTGAGTATCTCGCCTCGTCAATTCAAGCTGTGCAACCAGAAACAACCACTCAAGCCTGTAGATTATATTGTCATTTTATATCAGACTGAGTTTTAGTCGTTAAGATTTCTTCCGGAGCAAACTCTCCCTACGCGGCCTGGCTGCCCAGATAGTCGCCGCCCGACTGGCCCGCTTCCTTCATCGCGAGGTAATCGTCGAAATCCATCATCACGTCGGTGATCCCTTCCGGAGTGATCTCGACAATCCGGTTGGCCACGGTGGAGACCAGCTGGTGGTCGTGGGAGGCGAACAGAATCACCTCGGAGAAATCGGCGAGGCCGTTGTTTAAAGAGGTGATCGACTCGAGGTCGAGATGGTTGGTCGGTTCGTCGAGGATGAGTGCGTTCGCGCCGGAGAGCATCATCTTCGAGAGCATGCAGCGCACCCGCTCGCCCCCGGAGAGGACCGAGGTTTTCTTCAGCGCCTCTTCCCCGGAAAAGAGCATCTTGCCCAGAAACCCGCGGACAAAACTCTCGTGCTCCTTGGGCGGCGTGAACTGGCGCAGCCAGCCGACCAGATCGAGATCGCCGTTATTGAAATAGTCGCTGTTCTCCTTCGGAAAATAGGAGTTCTTGATCGTCACCCCCCAGCGGAAAGTGCCGGTATCGGGTTTCAACTCCCCGGCGAGGATCTGGAAGAGGGTGGTTTTCGCGAGGCTGTTCGGCCCGACCACGGCGATCTTGTCACCTTTGTTGACGGTGAGGGAAAGGTCTTTGAACATCGTCACCCCGTCGATCTCCTTGCCGAGATCCTTGATCTCGAGGATCACGTCGCCGCAGGGGCGTTCCGGCTGGAAGACGATGTACGGGTATTTCCGGGAGGAAACCGGCATGTCTTCGAGGGTGAGTTTTTCCAGGAGTTTCTTGCGCGAGGTGGCCTGCTTGGCCTTGGAGGCGTTGGAACTGAAACGGCGGATGAATTCCTTGAGTTCCTCGGCC
Source organism: Pseudomonadota bacterium (assembly GCA_018823285.1). Taxonomy (NCBI): domain Bacteria; kingdom Pseudomonadati; phylum Pseudomonadota; species Pseudomonadota bacterium. Next base: position 10,634 of record JAHJIQ010000067.1, on the reverse strand, counting down.
CTGGCCTGGGCCTTTTTGCCCTCGGCCTCCTTCTGGTGGAAACGAAGCTGGCTTGCTTCATACCAGAAGTCGTAGTTGCCCACGTAAACCTGGATCTTGCCGTAATCGATATCGGCCATATGGGTGCAGACCTGGTTTAAGAAATGGCGGTCATGGGAGACGATGATCACGGTATTGTTGAACCGTGACAGAAAGGCCTCCAGCCAGTTGATGGTCTTCAGATCCAACTGGTTGGTCGGCTCGTCCAGGAGCAGGATGTCCGGGTTGCCGAACAGGGCCTGGGCCAGGAGCACCCGCACCTTGTCGCTGCCGTCGAGATCCTTCATTCTTTTCTGATGCATCTCTTCCGGGATTCCGAGCCCGCTCAGCAACACCGCCGCCTCGGCCTCGGCTTCATAGCCGTTCATCTCCCCGAATTTCACCTCAAGCTCTCCGGAACGGATGCCGTCTTCCTCGGTAAAATCGGCCTTGGCGTAAAGCGCCTCGCGCTCGGCCATCACCTTGTAGAGTTTCTTGTGGCCCATGATCACGGTATCGAAAACGGTGTGTTCATCGAAGGCGAACTGGTCCTGGCTCAGCATCGCGATCCGCTCTTTTGATCCTTTGGAGACCTCACCCCGATCGGCCTCGAGCTTGCCGGCGAGGATTTTCAGAAAGGTGGATTTCCCGGCGCCGTTCGCCCCGATCAGCCCGTAGCAGTTGCCCGGGGTGAACTTGATGTTGACGTCCTGGAAGATGACTCTCTTGCCGTAGGAAAGAGCGATATTCGTTGCAGTGATCATGGTCGTACCTCAATAAATAAAAAGCCGCACTCCCTGTTATCGGGGCCTGTGCGGCACGTTTGTTTCGTAAAGATTAAGTTGCGCAGCTCGCCTGCTCGTACCGATAAGCGAGTTTACGAGACATCGAGACTTATACCCGAAGGGGAAAAGTATCAGACGACAAAGAGCGGCTCCACAAAGTGGGCCTCTGTTATATCCGAAATTCCCGGAAAAACAACAACTTTTTACAAAACTACACCCTGCCTGGCACTCCCGGGCACCTGCATGGTCACCTGCAATCATCCCCATCACTGGTGAAATGTTTTGTTTCCGGGGAAACCAAGTATGCTAAAAAAAATATATAGTCCTCGGATCCATCTGTGCTAGCATTTTCCTCAGGAGCCGTTTTTTCAGCATATTTTCAGCAGGGATTTTCTTCATGACCACCGGAACAAACACTACCATCTTTGCAGACCTGCTTGACAATTCGGCGGTGGCAACTTTTGTGATCAATCCCGAACACCGGGTGATGTACTGGAACAGACCCTGCGAGATATTAACCGGCCTGAAAGCTTCCGCCGTGATCGGTACCGACAATCACTGGCGGCCGTTTTATGAGTCAAAACGCCCCTGCCTCGCCGACATTGTCCTCAGCGGCCGGTATGACAACCTGCCTGGGCTCTATACGCGATTCAGAAAATCAGTTCTGATCCCGGACGGATTGCACGCCGAGGGCTGGTATCAGGAGCTCGGGGACCAGCGGAGATATATCATTTTCGATGCTGCCCCGATCCGCAACAGTTCGGGAGAATTAGTCGGGGTCATTGAAACCCTGCAGGACATTACCGATAAAAAATCGGCTGAAGAGGAAAAAGAGGCGCTCATCTTAAAACTGCAGCATATCATTGCCGAAACCTCCGCCATCAGCGGCTTCGTCTCAATCTGTTCCTCGTGCAAGGACATCCGTGAGGAAAACAAATGGATCCCGGTCGAAAAATATATCATGGATCGAACCGAGGCGAAATTCACTCACAGCATCTGCCCCGGCTGCGCCAGGAAACTTTACCCGGAATTAAATCTATTCCCCGAGTCCGCATGACCATCCTCTAACTGGTAACTCAACTTTCTGAGTTAGGTTAATCTCCCGATAAAGCTGAGTTGAGCAGCTGGCCTGCTCGTACGAAACTTATACCCGTAGGGTGAAAAAAATCAGTCATTCCGGCTCCTGACTTCTGGCTTCTGAATTTTAATCATGGAATGCAGCCATGGCTCGGAACTATTTTATGACAGCAAACCAATATCTTAACGCATGTCAGAAAGTTGAGCTGGTAACTCTGCCGGCTTTCTATCCCCTCTCCTCCTGTCTGCAGCACACTAGAAATCGATCTGAAAACTGTAGACATCTTCCTCCAGAGCGCTTTTCACCCGGAATCCGCAATGGTTGAAAATATTCTGCATCCGCCGGTTCTCCTTTAACACCTCGGCGGTGAACCCGGCAATTCCGCTTCTCTTGGCGAGAGCCACCAGATGCTTGAAGAGAAAGGTGCCGATCCCGTGATTCTGCCAGTCGTCGCGGATGACAAAGGCCACCTCGGCCCGGTTCGATTTCGGATCGAGATAATAGCGGCCGACGGCGACAATATCCTCCCCGTGGGCCTCGGGCACGGTGCCGACGATCGCCACATCCTGACGGTGGTCGATATAGACAAAATTCTGCACCTGCTGATGACTGAATTTGGTCTTGTGGGTCATAAACCGGTAATAGACCGTTTCCTGGGAAAGGGTATAATGCAGGTCGCGCATCGAGTGTTCGTCGGTGGGATGCACCGGCCTGAAACTCACCTGGGTCCCGTCGTCGAGCAGCATGGTGGTTTCCATCTCCTGGGAGGCGACCACGAACCGTCCTTCCACTTCAGTCATTTCCTGGCGCAGATAGCGGGCCTTGATCGCATCTTTTAACAGCTCTTCCCTGAATTTCGGATGGGCGATACTGATCAGGGCGAGCGCCCTTTCATGGACGCTTTTTCCATGGAGATAGGCAACCCCGAACTCGGTCACCACATAATGCACCTCACCCCTGGTGGTCACCACCCCGGCCCCGGGGGTGAGATGGGTGACGATCCGGGAGCGGGTTCCCTTTCTGGCGGTGGCCTGCAGGGCGATAATGGCCTTGCCGTTTTTACTGCGGGAGGCCCCGCGATTAAAGTCCACCTGGCCGCCGATCCCCGAGTAGAATTTTTCCCCGAGGGAGTCCGCACACACCTGGCCGGTGAGATCGATTTCCAGGGCGGTATTGATCGCGACCATCTTGTGCTGCCTGCTGATCACATGGGTATCGTTGACATATTCGGTGGGCCGGAAGCAGAAGATCGGATTGTTGTCGATAAAATCGTATAATTTCTTGCTGCCCATACTGAAGCTCGCCACCACCTTGCCGCGGTCCGTGGTTTTCCTGCTGCCGTTGACCGCCCCGCATTTGATAAGCTTCATGATCGAGTCGGTCAAAAGCTCGGTATGGATCCCGAGGTCCTTCTTGTCCTGCAGAAAATCAGCCACCGCGTGAGGGATCCTGCCGATACCGAACTCCACCGTCGAGCCGTCTTCCACCAGGGCGGCGATATATTCCCCTATTCTGCTGGTTTCCTCGGTGGAGTCGGACTGGCCCCGCTCCAGAATCGGACAATCCACCGGCACCAGAATATCAATATCGTAAATGTCGATGGTGCTGTCACCCATGGTTCTCGGCATCTGCGGGTTGACCTGGGCAATGACCAGCGAGCCGTTTTCCGCAGCGCTCTTGACGATATCAACCGACACCCCGAGGCTCACCTTGCCGTGCACATCCGGCGGGGTCACATGGATCAGCACCACATCGAGCGGCAATCGACCGGAACTGAAGATCCGCGGAATATCGGAGAGCAGGATCGGCGTGTAGTCGCCAAGCCCTTCCTGGATATGGCCGCGGATGGCGGTGCCGATGAAAAAGCTGTTGACGTTGAAGCTGTCGGCGAGCTTCCGGTCGGCGTAGGGCGCCTCCCCTTTGGCCAAGAGCTGGATGATTTCCACGTCGGCCAGTTCGTTGGCCCTGGCGGTCAAGGCCCGGACCAGTTCCACCGGTTCCGCGCAGCCGGTGCCGATAAAAACCCGCTGCCCCGGCTTGATCTTTTTCACCGCATTGAGCGGGGTGGCAATCATGTCCCGGTACTTTTCCTGCCAATCCGGCTGGTTGTTTTTCATCTCTTTCTGAGTGCTCATGGTTTGCCCCCTTTGACCTGCTGCAGGGTAAGGCGGACATCGGCAACCCAAGGGTCGCTGCCGACCTCACCGACAATAAAGGGGTTGATGTCCAGTTCGGCGATCTGCGGAAAATCGGTTGTCAGCTGGCTGATGCGCTGCAGGCCGTTGGCGATGGCCTTCAGATCCACTCCCTTGTGGCCGCGTCGTCCTTCGAGCATTTCATACGACCTGGTTGCTTTGAGCATCTGCACCGCCTCGTCTTCGGTGATCGGCGCCAGATGGAAGGTCACGTCCTTCATCACCTCGACAAAAATGCCGCCCAGACCGAACATCAGCATCGGTCCGAACTGGGCATCACGACTCATGCCGATGATCACTTCAAGGCCGGGATCGAGCATCTTTTCAACATACACCCCTTCAATCCAGGCATCGGGGGCGCGCTGACCGATCCGGATCATCATCAGGTCAAAATAATCCCTGACGCCCCCGGGATTGGCCACATTCAAGCGTACCCCGCCCATGTCGGATTTATGGACGATATCGGGAGAGACGATTTTCAAGGCCACCGGGTACCCGATCCGCCCGGCGATCTCGACCGCTTCCTCAGCACTGGTTGCCAGATGTCCGTCAGGGATCTGAAAGCCATAGGCCTGGAGGATGTTCTTCCCCTTCACCTCACCGATCTGCAGACGCCCGGTCCGCAACCGCCGGGAAATGATCCGCTCCACCCGCCGCCGGTTCACCCGGAAACGGGTGACAATCCGGGGCGGCCTGTTCTGCCAGGAGGCATATTCATACATCGCCTTCAGGGCGTTGACCGCCCGCTCCGGAGATTCGTAATCAGGCAGCCCTGCCTCGGCAAGCTCTTCACGACCCGGCATCACCGCATGGCCGCCCATGAATGACACCAGAACCGGCTTGTCACCCTTCAGGTTTTCGGCAATGGCGCGGGCGGTATCGGCAGCCCTGGTCATCGCCTGGGGGGTCAGGATAATGATGATCGCGTCAACTTCCGGATCATCCTGGGCGGCGATGAGCGCCGCGACATATCGTTCCGGATCGGCATCGCCCAGAACATCCACCGGATTGCCGAAACTTGCTGCCCCGGGAAGCTTTTCCCGTAAGGAAGTGTGGGTGTTGCGGTCGAGCTCCGCGACCCGCAACCCCGCCTTTTCCACGGCGTCGGCCGCCATGGTCCCCGGCCCGCCGGCATTGGTGATGATCAACACCCGGTTGCCCTTCGGCAGGGGCTGCATGACGAAGGCCGTGGCGTAATCAAAAAGCGCCTCAAAGGTGTCGGCCCGCACCACTCCGGACCGCTTGAACGCCGCGCCATAGGCTGTTTCAGATCCTGCGAGCACCCCGGTGTGGGAAGAGGCCGCCTTCATCCCGGCTTTGGTGGTCCCTGATTTTAAAATAACCACCGGCTTGTTGACCGAAGCCTCTTCGGCGCCCTTGATAAAATCGTCTCCGGAACTGATGTCTTCCAGATACCCGACGATCACTTTCGTCTGCGCATCATGGGCCAGCACCTTTAAAAAATCCACCTCCGTCAGGTCCGCCTTGTTACCGATGCTCACCATCTTAGCGAGACCCAGATGGCGCCCTTCGGCAAGATCAAGAATGGCGGTTGACAGCGCCCCGGACTGGGAAACAACCGAAATGCCCCCTTGGCGCGGCATTTTCCCGGCAAAGGAGGCATTCAGCCTGCTTTCGGTATTGATCAGCCCCAGGCAGTTCGGACCAAGCAGACGCACATTTTTTGCCCGGCACAGCCCCGCCAGCTCTTTTTCAAGATCAGCCCCTTCCGGGCTCGTCTCCTTGAAGCCGGCGGTAATCACCACCACGCTTTCCGCCCCCGCCTTGATTGATTCCTTCACCGCGTCCAGAACCAGGGCACGGGGCACGGCGATGATAGAGAGATCGATCTTGCCGTCATACTCCCCGGGACTTTTCAGGCATGGCAGACCCAGAACCGATTCCGCCGAAGGATTGACCGGCAGAATTTTGCCGGAAAATCCCCCGGCCACCAGATTCTGCACGATATCATGCCCGACCTTCCCGGGAGTACGGGAAGCCCCGATCACCGCCACCGTTTTCGGACAGAAGAGTGTTTCAAGCATAGTTCATTCCTTTACCCATCTCGGTCACGCCGCCGGTGCGACAGTCTCAAAACCAGCCGCCGCCAGCGTTGTATGCACCCCGCTGAGGTTGTGGGTGTGTATTCTGATATAAATCAAACCCGCTCCGGAATCCGATTCCGGCCGGACATTCCTGATCAGCCTTGAGAAAGGGACGTTCTTTCCCTCCAGAGCGGCAGTAAGCCTGCTCAGAGGATTCGGTTTTCCGTCATCTTTAACCGCGATCAGGGTCGATCCTTTTTCTCCCAGTCCGAAAAGCTTTTTGTAAGCGGCCAGAAGATCACGGACGGAAAAAATTCCGACAACTTTCTGCTCTGCGTCCACCACCGGCAATGCCCCAACCTTTGCCTGGTCGAAGAGCAGCAGTGCATCATCCAGGGTCGACTGCGGAGACAATCGGGCCGTCGCCTCGGTCATGATCTCGCTTAGTTTCATTCCCTTGAACCGCTTCAGGTATCTTCCTCTTTCCTGTTCGTCCATCAGCACCGACGGATAAGCACTGCGCAGATCACGATCGGTCAGCATCCCGGCGAGCCTTCCGGACGCATCGACCACCGGCAGATGGCGGAAGTTTCCGGTCTTCAGGAGATCCTTCACTTGGGGAAGCAAGGTTTCCGGGGTCACCGTGACCACCTTTTTCGTCATAAAATTAACGACAAACATATTCGGGCCTCATTTGTTGTATTCGTTCATCCCTTTGCAGTATTCCGCCACCGAAGCGGCCAGACCGGGCAGGTGATATCCGCCTTCCAGGATCGACACGACTCTGCCGCCACAAAGGTTTTCGCCGAGCGCGGCAATGGTGCGCCCCAGATCGCCGTAAAGTTCAGTGGAAAAGGACAGGCCGGACATATCGTCGAGCGTGTGGCCGTCAAAGCCTGCGGCAACCAGCAATGCCTCCGGCCTGAATTTCTTCACCGCCGGTTCAATTTTTCCGGTAATAGCTTTTTTCACTTCCGCATCTCCGGCCCCCGGCAGCAGCGGGATGTTCAGGGTGGTCCCTTTGCCGGCACCGGTCCCGGTCTCTTCGGCATAGCCGGTTCCCGGAAAACTGAAAGTCGGATGCTCATGGAGGCTTACATATAAAACGTCGGGATCTTCCTCAAAGGTGCTCTGGATGCCGTTCCCATGATGGGCGTCAAAATCAAGGATCGCTATCCGCTGCCGGGAATATTTCCCTTGCCAGTAGCGGGCGGCAATCGCGACATTATTCAGAAAGCAGAAACCGAGGGCTACGGCTTTCTCCGCATGATGGCCGGGCGGCCTGACGCTGCAGAAAATGGTGCCGGCCTCCCCCTTCTCGATCAGATCAATCCCGGCGAGCCCTGCCCCTGCAGCAAGAATTGCAATCTCATAGCTCTCGTAACAGAGCTGATTATCAGGATGGCCAAAATAGCTTCTGCCGGACAGGGCCACCTCTTCAAACCGAAGGAGATATTCTTCGGCATGAACGGTCTGCAGCCACTTTTTTTCGGGTGGTTCCGGTTCGATCGGAAAGACCTGGGAGCCGTCATTCAGTTGAGACAGAGCAGAAGCAATCACCCGCAACCGCTCGGGAATTTCGGGATGCCCTTCCCCGCCGGTATCATGCAGCAGATAACGGGGGTGGGTAATGTGGAATAATTTGGGCCTGCTGGTCATTTAATCTTTTTTCATAACCCGGTACACCCTCTTGAAACCCGATAAAAACAGGGTTTTCGCGGGTGAATGTTTACCATGATAAAAACAGCTTACCGAAAGTTTCATCAACTTGTCGAGAAATGAACACGGACTCCTATTTTTTCCGGTTGGCGGGTTCTGAAATGTTTTACACTCTTCAATTCACATTCCAATCAACAGCCGATTTCAGCGCAGGACTCTTGACTCTGCACCTCCTTCGACAGGCTCAGGGTGAACGGTCGTATGGAACTTATGCTGCCTGTTTACAAATTGTTATGCGTCAAGAACCTTTCGAAACCCGCCCATTCTGAGCTCGTCGAAGGATGGTAAAACTCCAGCTCTTCTTCAGATCGACAGCAGGTTAAAAGCAACAGCAGCACGTCTCGTTTTTACCCAAAAAAAGCAGGCGAAGTTTCGTTGGCAGGCAGAAATTTTTCCCCACTTAAACCGCACGGTTTTTCTCGAAACCATAACAAAGAATAGAGTCATCAATGCCTCCAATCGCCTGCAATGCATGTTCTCAGAAGTATCAACTCACCAGTCAATTTCCAGACAAAAAACTGGGCCGGAATCATTCTTCATAAAATTATTTTTTCACAGTTGTTTTTTTCTGTTGACACTTTATCAAAACACATGCATAAGGGGGTCATAAACAATGATTTTCGCACCGCTTGCGTCCTTTTCTTTTTTACGGAGTTTCGGGCGGTTAAAGCAAGTCAACATTTATGGTTCGACAGAGGCCATCAATGAAGAAAATTAAGGTTGGATCAACACCTCGAAAACAACTCCTTTGCATCCCTGACGCAACACCTTCCCTGTCCCGCATTTAAGCGTGAGACCGATAATCAAAACATATAACTCAAAATAAAATCATCCGTTCGTGGCTGTACTGCGTTTTGCCGAAGGTCCGGTCACAGGAACTGAACAGAAAAACACCGAGGAGAGAACACATGAAACCGCAAGAATTGACCATCGAAGAACCTGATGAACCCCCAAGCCGGCATTATCAGCATCGCGAGGAACCAGAGGAACCTCCATCGTCCCGGGCCGTTTTCGGGGCGCTTGCCATCGCAGCCCCATTAACCGCAGCAACCTCCTCCTTCCGGCAGAAATTTTTCCCCACCGCAACTGAAAATGATTGGCACAGCTGGCAATGGCAGCTGAAAAACCGGGTTACCCGGTTGAAGCAGCTCGAAAAGATCATCCATCTTTCCGAGAACGAGCGTCAGGCCATGCAGTTCAAAGGCACCGCCCTGCCGCTGGCCATTACCCCGTATTATTTGAGCCTGATCGACCCTGACAACCCGGCCCAGCCGATCCGCAGGACCATGGTCCCCACCACCGGCGAGCATCTGATCTCCCAGGGAGAGGAACATGATCCCCTCGGCGAGGACGGACACAGCCCGGTCCCGGGGCTGATCCACCGCTACCCCGACCGGGTGCTCTTTCTGGTGACCGACTACTGTTCAAGCTACTGCCGCTACTGCACCCGTTCGCGGATGGTCGGGAAACGCACCGGCACCAGCCGGGCCCGCTGGCAGAAGGCCATCGCCTATATCGCCGCCAATCCCCAGGTGCGTGATGTTCTGATTTCCGGCGGCGATCCGCTGACCATGCCTGATCATCATCTGGAGTGGCTGCTCAGCCGGTTGCGGAAAATCGAGCATGTGGAGTTGATCCGGATCGGGACCAAGGCCCCCATCGTTCTGCCCCAGCGGATTACCCCGGATCTGGTCGCGATGCTTAAACAGTATCATCCACTGTGGATGAGCGTCCACTGCACCCACCCGGATGAACTGACCCAGGAATCCCGCGAGGCCCTCACCCGGCTTGCCGATGCGGGCATTCCGTTGGGCAGCCAGACCGTGCTGCTCTCCGGGATCAACGATTCGGTGGACACCATGAAGCGGCTGATGCAGGGCCTTGTAAAAAACCGGGTAAAACCCTATTATCTGTACCAGTGCGACCCGATCATCGGTTCTTCCCATTTCCGGACCCCGGTCTCCAAGGGTCTTGAGATTTACCAGGGTCTTCGCGGCCATACCACCGGCTACGCAGTGCCCAATTACGTGATCGACGCCCCCGGAGGCGGAGGAAAAATTCCGCTGCTCCCGGAAACCGTAGTCGGCCGGGAAGGAACGGATCTTTTGATCCGCAACTATGAAGGAAACGTCTACCGCTATCCCGATGTGATCGGAGCGGGAAACGCAGCTGCAGGAGAAGAAGCAAAATGAAGATCGGCATGACCTATGACATGCGCTCGGACTATCTCGCCGCAGGGTTTTCAGAAGACGAGACCGCCGAGTTCGACCGGGATTCGACCATCGACGCCATTGAAGACGCCCTGGCGATCATGGGGCACGAACCGGTGCGGATCGGCAACCTGACGAGCCTGGTCGACCGCCTGGCCGCCGGTGAACGCTGGGACCTCGTCTTCAATATCGCCGAAGGCCTTTATGGCTTCGGACGCGAATCCCAGGTCCCGGCCCTGCTCGACGGCTACCGGATCCCCTATGTGTTTTCCGATCCGCTGGTCCTGGCCCTGACCCTGCACAAGGGAATGGCCAAGCATGTGGTCAGGGACCTGGGCATCGCCACCCCTGATTTTGCGGTGATCAGGACCATTGAAGAACTCAATGATCTCGCCCTGCCGTACCCGCTTTTTGCCAAGCCGGTCGCCGAAGGGACCGGCAAAGGGGTGAACGCGACCTCGAGAATCAACAGTCCGGGAGAACTCGCCACCGTCTGCGCCGACCTGCTGGCGACCTATCGCCAACCTGTCCTGGTCGAAACCTTTCTCCCCGGCCGGGAGTTCACCGTGGGCATTGTCGGCAAC